>JAEZCD010000095.1 GCA_023430145.1 Pseudomonadota bacterium | reverse complement strand
GGTCGCCGACCTCGCGGTGGCGCCCGGCGAGCGGCTGCTGCTGCGGCTCGTCAACCTCGCCGCCGCATACCCGGTCGAGGTCACCCTGCCCTGCCCGGCGACGGTGCAGGGCGTCGACGGCCAGCCGAGCGATGCGATCGAATCGGCCGCGGGCGGCAAATTCCTGCTCGGTCCCTTCGGCCGCCTCGACTTTTCGGCGGCGCTGCCGGAGGCGCGCGAGCCGCTGCCGATCCTCGTCGATGCGGGCTCGGGGCCGCGGCCCATGGCCCGCTTCGTGTTCGCGGCCCGGGCTACGGACGATGCGGCGGCGCCGGTGCCGGCCGGGAATCCGCTGCCGGCGACGGTGCCTATGCGCAATGCCGTGCGGGCCGAGATCGTCGTGGCCGACGGCGAGGCGAAGCCCGCGAAGGGGCGCACGGTCCTGCCGCCGGATTCCGCCTTCCCGCCGGCGGCGCCCGCCTGCCTCACGGCGGCGGTCGGGCGGACCGTCGTGCTGACGCTCGTCAACCAGACGCGGATCGATCGCAGCATCCACTGGCACGGCTTTCCGGCGCGCCTGCTCGACGCCATGGACGACGGCTGGAAGCCCTGGTGGGTCGACAGCGTGCTGGTCGCGCCGGGCGAGACGGTGCGGGTCGCCTTTGTCGCCGACACGCCCGGCCGCTGGCTCGTCTCGGCGCAGGCGATCGGCGTCCCGGACGACCGGCGGTTCGCCTGGTTCGAGGTGCGTTAGAGCAGCGCCACGAGGCGGGCGGCGGCGTCCATCTCGGCCCAGCGGCGGCTGCGGCGATCCATCGCCTCCTCGTCCGGCCCCCAGCGCTCGATGTTCCAGTCCTCGTCGACATGCGCCGCCGCCCAGGCCGCTTCGGCCGACAGCCGGCCTTTCGACACCGCCAGCGCGAGCAGCGCCGACCCGGTGAGCGTCGTCATGGCATGCAGGGCGGCGAGGCGCAGCGGCGGAACGGAGGCGAGGGCCGCCGACAGATGCGCGAGCGCCGCGGTCGGCTGCGCGACATGGGTGACGCCGGTGGCGACGGTGAAGCGGGCCCCGAGCGCCTCGGTCGCCCAGGCGAGGATCGGATCCCAGGCCGCCGCCTGCCGGGCGACCAGCCCCTCCGGGCCCTCGGCGCGGTAGCACAGAAGATCGGAGCCGGCATAGCGCTGGATCTCGCGCCGCACCGCGTCCGCCTCACGGACGACGCCGTCGAGCGCGGCGTTGACCAGCCGGTTGAGCGGCATCCTGGCCGGGTCGATGTACACTTCCTGGGCGCGCCATTCGGCGGCGAGCGCCTCGGCGAGCATCGGCGCCGGCACCGACAGCACCCGGCGGGCCGGCGTACGGGCCGGCCGGCCATCCAGCACGATCACGAACTCGTACGCGTCCGGAGCGACGTCGACCGCGTCGTAGAAGCGCTTGCGCAGTTCCTGTCTGGCGAGGCGCTGCGCCGCCCCCATTGGCCCAGAGGATTCCATCGCGCGTCCCCAAAACATCTCCGCGGCGCAGCACACGGCTGCGCCGATGTGCATGTCATACGCGAAATTGGGCGCCGATGCGCTGTCGAACAGGGGCTCAGTCCTCCGGCGCGTCGACGATCGGATCGTATTCGGAGGCGTCGAAGCCGAGCAGGTTGAAGCTCTGAACCATGTGCGGCGGCAAGGGCGCGGTGACGTCGAGCGTGCCACCGCCGCGCGGCAGCGGCAGGACGATGCGCCGCGCCAGGAGGTGCAGCCGGTTCTGGATGCCGCCGGGCAGCTCCCAGTTCTCTTTGCGGAAGTATTTCGGGTCGCCGATGATCGGGTGGCCGATGTGCTCGCAATGCGCCCGCAGCTGGTGTGTCCGTCCGGTGACCGGCTTCAGCGACAGCCAGGCCGCCGTCGGGCCGGCCTGATCGACGACCGCGTAGTAGGTCAGCGCGTGCGAGGCGTGCCGCTCGCCATGCTCGGCGATGCGCATCCGCTCGCCGGCCTCGCCGCCCTCCTTGGCGAGGTAGCTCGAGATGCGGCCCTGCCGCAGCCGCGGCACGCCCGCCACCACCGCCCAGTAGATCTTGCGCGCCGAGCGCGAGCGAAAGGTCTTGGCGAGCTCGGCGGCCGCGAGCCGCGTCTTGGCGATGACGAGGCAGCCGGAGGTGTCCTTGTCGAGCCGGTGGACGAGGCGCGGCCGCTGACCGTCCTCGCCGCGCAGAGCGTCGAGCATACCGTCGACATGTCGCGTGGTGCCGGATCCGCCCTGTACGGCAAGGCCGAACGGCTTGTTCAGCACGAGCACGTCGCGGTTCTCGAACAAAGTGATCGAGCGCAGGAAATCGCCGTCGGCGCCGGCCGACGATCGCCGGACGGCCGGCGCCTCGGGATCGTCGCCTTCGTGACGCAGTGGCGGCACCCGCACCGACTGGCCGGTCGCGAGCCGCGTCTCGCCCTTCGCTCGCCCGCCGTCGACCCGCACCTGGCCGGTGCGGAGGATTTTTTGCGCCGCCGTGAAGCCGAGCGCCGGAAACCGGTGTTTCAGGAAGCGGTCGAGCCGCATCCCCTCCTCGTCCTCGGTTACCGTGACCGTCTGCACGCCGGTCGGCAGCGGCGGCGGACGCGGCTTCTCGACCGCCGGCTCCGGCGCGGCGCGCTGCGTGACATGCTTGGCCGGCCGCTCGGCCCGGTGCTGCGTGGCGGGCTTGGCCGGGCGTCCGGCGCGAGGGGGAGCGGGACGTCCCGGCTTGGCACGCCGGCTGTCGGCGCCTTTCCTCGGCCCGGATCGATCGGTTCGCTTGGGCGGCATGCGGCTCCTCCGGCCCTCTGGCCGCTGCCGCAATGCCTAGCCGAAGAGACGGGCGAGCGCGAGGCCGGCCATCAGGGCGGCGATGGCGCCGGCCACCGAGCCGAGCACGTAACCGGCGGCCGCGAGCTCGGCGCCGCGCTCCCAGAGCACGACGGCATCGAGCGAGAAGGCGGAGAAGGTGGTGAAGCCGCCGAGCACGCCGGTGGCGAGGAACAGGCGGATGTGATTGGCCCCGCCCGCCGGCTCGTGCCGCGCCAGCGTGCCGACGAGCAGCCCCATGAGAATTCCGCCGAGCAGGTTGACCGCGACGGTCCCCCAGGGAAACGACGGCCCGAGCAGCCGCAGCGCCGCCATGTTGACGAGGTGCCGCAGGCCGGCGCCGATGCCGCCGCCGGCGACCACGAGAAGCAGTGCCGTCATGTCAGTTCCCGGTCGGGGCTCCGGCGAGGCGCGCCGTCTCCGCCCCCGGCTCGAGCTGCAGGTCCTCCATCAGCACGCGGCAGGGCTCGCGATACGTCTCCTCGCACTCGCTGACCGCCGACTGGCGGGCCGAGCCGTCGTCGATGCCGAAGCGCAACCGCACCCCCTTTCCCGAGCTCGACACCGCCAGCACCTTGCCGCTCGGCGCCGACAGGTAGCGCGCCACCCAGCCGGAGAGATTGTCGGCGAGCCGGCCGGCCTGCATGACGGTGCGGACGCGCTCGGCATCCCAGGTCGGCAGCTTCTCGGCGCGGAGGAAGCCGTCGAGCTCCGGCAGCCAGTGGTAGCGCCCTTGCGCGGTGCTGAAGATCTCGTGGCCGTTGCGGCCGATCGGCTCGAAGATCCGCAGCTGCGCCGTGCCGCCGGCGCGGGTGAAGGCCTCGTGCATGCGGCGCACGAGGTCGGCGCGGAAGAAGCTGTCGTTCTCGGCATAGGCCCACAGCGTCGGCACGCGGGTGCGGCCGCCGAGCTCGCGGAAGGCCTCGACGAGCTTGTCGTCGCTGCCGCAATGGGTGCCGTCCTGGCGGATCAGGTTGAGGCCGCCGGAGACGTTGACGGCCGCCACGAGCCCCGCCGGCCGCCGCGCGGCGAGCGCCAGCACCGCGGCGCCGCCGCCCGAGACGCCGATGGCGATCGCCCGCTCCGGATCGCTGTCCTCGCGGCTGCGGATGACGGCCAGCGCCGCCTCGAGCTCGGCCGCGTCGGCGTCGAAGCCGGTCGAGAAGCGCGGATTGCTGCAGGTCAGCGGGCCGTTCTGCCCCGGCCCCTGCGACAGGCCGTAGCCGCGGCGGACGACGGCGACCGCGAGCCAGCCGCGCTGGGCGAGATCGCGCGCCTGCGGCAGAAGGGTGGCAGCGCGCATCTGCGGCATCTCTTCCGGATCGGTCGTCGTGCCGTGCGTGATGAGGGCGATCGGCAGCCGGCCCACGGCGCCCACGGGCTTCACGATGGCGCTCTCGAGCCGGTAGATGCGGCCGTAGATCTCGACGTCGAGAAACGTCTGCTCCTCGAGCAGCTGCCGGCCGCGGCTCGGCCTCGTCGCGGCCTGCGGGATTCCGGTCGCGGTGGCGGCGAACGGGTTGGCGGCCGCCGGCGCCCGCCGCTTCCAGCAGCGGTCCACCTCGTCGAGCGCCGCCGCGAGCCGGTCCAGCGAGAAGCCGATCGTGCCGCTGGCGCCGCGCACCTCGAGCCGCTTCTCGCTCGCCCGCAGCCGGTCGATCATCAGCGCGCCCTCGCCGAGCTTGAAGGCGATGCGCCGCTGATCGAGGACGGTGCCGCTGATCTCGGTGTCGAGCGAGGGGGCGCCGACGAGGCGCGCGGGATAGGTCGCCTCGGGCTCGAGCCGCCACTCCGGCGACCATAGGACGGCCGAATAGCCGCGCATGTCACGGACGAACTGGACGGTCACGCGGCCGACGTCGCGTTCGGCGATGCAACGATCGAAGAGGCCCGAGGCGTCCTGCGCCCCGCCGACCGTCCAGGCGCCGACCACGCGCGGCGCATCCAGGGGCGTCACCGCCAGCGCGGGAAGAGCGATCGAGGTCGGGACGATCAGCGCGAGGGCACGAAAAAAACCGGACACGTCACGGAACCTCGCACGCCCCGGGGCGTTTCCTGCGTTGTCTGGGTGTGCGCGCGTCGTCACGTTTTCGTGTCCACAGTGCGGTTCGAGCCGCCTCGTCAGCTTCCGTCCGAGTGGTGCAAGAGCCGGGCCAGCCTAGCCCGCGGCATCGAGTCGCCCCAGCCGATCCTGCCAAGCCCGGGGCAGCCCGTGATGGGCGGCGCCACGCAGGATGTGGTCGAGATAGGTGCGCGACGGCAGGCCGGGATCGATCCCGTCGCGCACCGCGACATAGGTGAAGGCCTGCACCGCATCCGCTGCTCGCCCGTCGGCCAGAACACGCACCGCTGCCGGCACATATCGACACTCGGCAGCCGGCCGATCGCAAGCGTAGCCCTCGGCGGCGTGCAGCGCTGTTACATCGGGGTCACACAGCGCGTAGAGCACGCCCCACACCGCCTCGCCCTGCACGGGCTCGATGCTCGCCACCGCGCAGCCGCGGACCGGTGACCGGCGCGGGAAGCAGAGCCGGTGGTCCGGCAGACGGGCGTTGCCGAGGACGCGATGGCCGGGGCAGCGCGCGGCGAACTGCACCGGGTCGAGGTTGGAGCCGTAGGCGAAATAGATCACCCGCCGCGTTCCTTGCGCAGTCGCTCGAAATAGGCGAGCCGCTTGCCGACCTCGCGCTCGAAGCCGCGGTCGACCGGCTCGTAGAAGGTCTGGCGGCCCATGCTCCCGGGAAAGTAGTCCTGCCCCGAGAACGCGTCCGGCGCGTCGTGATCGTACTCGTAGCCCTTGCCGTAGCCCTCGGTCTTCATCAGCCGGGTCGGTGCGTTGAGGATGTGCTTCGGCGGCACGAGCGAGCCGTGTTCCTTCGCCGCCGCCCGCGCCCGCTTGTAGGCGACATAGGCGGCGTTCGATTTCGGCGCCGTGGCGAGATAGATCACCGCCTGCGCGATGGCCAGCTCGCCTTCCGGCGTGCCGAGATGCTCGTAGGCCTCGCGGGCGGCGTTGGCGATCACGAGCGCCTGCGGATCGGCGAGGCCGATGTCCTCGGAGGCCATGCGCACGACGCGGCGGGCGAGGTAGAGCGGATCCTCGCCGGCGTCCAGCATGCGGGCGAGATAGTAGAGCGAGGCGTCGGGGTCGGAGCCGCGGACCGCCTTGTGCAGCGCCGAGATGAGATTGTAGTGGCCGTCGCGGTCCTTGTCGTAGATCGGCGCGCGGCGCTGCACGATCTCGGCGAGGCCGGCCGTGTCGAAGGTCTCGCCCTCGCGCGCGGCGCGCCAGATTTCTTCGGCGAGCGTCAGCGCGGCGCGGCCGTCGCCGTCGGCCATCCGCAACAGCGCGGCACGCGCGTCCGCGTCGAGCGGCAGCGGCCGGCCCTCGACCGCTTCCGCCCGCTCGAGCAGCTTTTCGATCGCCGCCTCGTCGAGCGAGCGGAAGACGAGCACGCGCGCCCGCGAGAGCAGCGGCGCGGTGAGCGCGAAGGACGGGTTCTCGGTCGTCGCGCCGACGAGGGTGACCGTCCCGTCCTCCATCACCGGCAGAAAGCTGTCCTGCTGGGCGCGGTTGAACCTGTGAATCTCGTCGACGAACAGCAGCGTTCCTTGCCCCGTCTGGCGACGCGCCCGAGCCGCATCGAAGATCTTCCGCAAGTCCTGGACGCCGGAAAAAATCGCCGAGACCTGCTCGAAGCGGAGCTCGGTCGCGTCCGCGAGGAGCCGCGCCACCGTCGTCTTCCCTGTCCCGGGCGGCCCCCAAAAGATCAGCGAGCCGAGCGAGCCCGACTGCACGAGCCGCCTCAGCGCCCCGTCCGGCCCGAGCAGGTGGTCCTGGCCGACGACCTCGTCGAGCCGCGCCGGCCGCAGCCGGTCGGCGAGCGGGCGCGGCGCCGAGCGCTCCAGTCCTGCGGCCTCGAACAGGGTGGCCATCAGCCGCCGAGCATGGTCGTCAGCACCTGCTCCCCCCGCCGGATGGTGATGCGCCAGGTCCGCGGCTGCTGCCGCACGAGCCTGTCGAGCTCGCGCGAGGCCTTCACCTCGACATCGTTGATCGAGACGACGACATCGCCGCGCTGGAAGCCGACCCTTCCGGCGATCGATCCGGCGACGACGTCCATCACCACCACGCCCTCGCTCGGCAGATCGAGCGCCAGTTCCTCGACGAGCGCAGGCGACAGGTTGGCGACGCTGGCGCCGGTCAGCGGCGAGCGGCCGCCGAGCTGCACGAGGTCGCGCGGCGGAATCTCCGGTGCCGGCTCGAGCGAGACCGTCACCTCGACCGGCTTGCCGCCACGGAGCGCGGCGATCTTCACCTGCCCGCCGATCGGCCGCGTGCCGATGCGATAGGTCAGCGAATCGACGTCGTCGACGGCCTGCTCGTCGACGGCGGTGACGACGTCGCCGCTCCTCAGCCCGCCACGCTCGGCGGGCGAGCCTTTGGCGATATCGGCGATCAGCACGCCGGTCGGCCGCGGCAGGCCGAGCGTCTCGGCGATCTCGGCGGTCATCGGCTGGCCGCGTGCGCCGAACCAGGGCCGGCGGACGACGCTCGAGCCGGCGCGCGCCGAGGCGACGACCACCTTCAACATGTTGGCCGGGATGGCGAAGCCGATGCCGATCGAGCCCCCGGAGCGCGAGAAGATCGCCGTGTTGATGCCGACGAGGCGGCCTTTGAGATCGACGAGGGCGCCGCCGGAATTGCCCGGATTGATGGCCGCGTCGGTCTGGATGAAGAAGCGGAAATCGCTGATGCCGACCTGGGTGCGGGCGAGCGCGGAGACGATGCCGCTCGTCACCGTCTGGCCGACGCCGAACGGGTTGCCGATGGCGAGCACGAGGTCGCCGACCAGAATCTCGTCCGAATCGGCGAGCGGCAGCACCGGGAACTTCTCCACCGCGCCCTTGATCTTCAGCACGGCGAGGTCGGTGCGCTTGTCGGTCAAGAGAATCTCGGCCTCGAACTCGCGCCGGTCGGCGAGCGCCACGCGCACCTCGGTCATGTCCTCGATGACGTGGTGGTTGGTGACGACGAGGCCCTCGGGGGCGACGATGACGCCCGAGCCGAGCGAGCGCTGCAGCCGCTCGCGCGGCTGGTCCTGGCCGGGCTCGCCGAAGAAGCGTCGGAACAGCGGGTCGTCGAAGATCGCCGGCCGCCGCTGCTGGACGACGCGGGTGGCGTAGATGTTGACCACCGCCGGCACCGCCTGCGCGACGACGGGCGCGAAGGAGAGCTGCAGATCGGCGCGGCCGGCCGGGACCCGACGGTCCTCGGCCCCGGCCGGGCCAGCGAGGGCCGTCGCCGCGAGGAGGGCCGCGAGAAGGCAGGAGGCGCAGAGATTGGCCATTCGACGATTGATCGACATGTCTACCGTAGAGCTATCCGTACACGCGGCGGCCGCAAAGCCCCGCGTTTTCGACCTCCGTCATTGCGAGGAGCGTAGCGACGAAGCAATCCAGCTTCGCAGCGCCGGGAGAGAAGCTGGATTGCTTCGCTTCGCTCGCAATGACGAGAACCGGCCGCGGCGACGCAAGCTCGCCTCGGCGCGTGCCCGCTGTTAGGGTCGCGGCGCGGGACCATGGCGGGGAGAGCTGCGGTGGAATGGATTGTCATCGGCGCGGTCGTCCTGATCGTGCTCTTCGTGATCGTCATCTACAACCGGCTGGTCAGCCTGCGGCAGGCGGTGAACCAGGCCTGGTCGGACATCTCCGTCCAACTGAAGCTGCGGCACGATCTCGTCCCCAATCTCGTCGAAACCGTGAAGGGCTATGCCGGCCACGAGCGCGGCACGCTCGAGGCGGTGATCCAGGCCCGCAACGCCGCCGTGGCGGCGAGCGGCCCGGCCGCGCAGGCGCAGGCGGAGAACGTGCTCTCCGGCGCCCTGCGGCAGCTGTTCGCGCTCGCCGAGGCCTATCCGGATTTGAAGGCGAACACGAATTTCCTCGAGCTGCAGCGGGAGCTGTCGGACATCGAGAACAAGATCGCCGCCGCCCGCCGCTTCTTCAACAATGCCGTCTCCGAATACAACGCCTCGATCGAGCAATTCCCGGCGGTGTTGTTCGCCAAAAGCTTCGGCTTCACGGGCCGCGAGTTCTTCGAGCTCGACGAGGGCGAGCGGGCCGCGGTGAACACGGCGCCGAAGGTGCAGTTCTAACCGCCGCACCGGCGGACCGCGGAGCGGACCATGCTGCAGACGGTCGGCCTTCGCACCCACATCTGGAACAATGCGCTGAAGTCGGTGCTGCTGCTGGCCGGCTTCCCGCTGCTCCTGCTGCTGATCTGCTTCGCCTTCGCGCTCCTGATCGCGGCGATGGACAATCCGGACTTCGCCGACGGCGTCGCCCAAGCGCTGTCGCTGATGCCGGCGCTGGTTCCCGTCGCGGTGATCGGCGCGCTGATCTGGTTCGCCATCGCCTATGTCGCCAACCAGTGGATCGTCGACAGCCTGACGGGCGCCAAAATCCTCACCCGGCAGGAGGATCCGCGGACCTGGAACCTGCTCGAGAATCTGGCCATCAGCCGCGGCCTGAAGATGCCGACGCTGCGCGTCATAGAGACGCCGGCGCTCAACGCATACGCCAGCGGCATTCGCGAGGGCCGCTACTCGGTGACGGTCACGCGAGGGCTTCTCGACGCGCTCGACGACGCCGAGCTCGAAGCGGTGCTGGCGCATGAGCTGACGCATATCCGCAACCGCGACGTCCAGCTGCTCGTGATCTCGGCGGTCTTCGTCGGCGTCATCTCGCTCGCCGCCGACGTCATGGCGCGCGGCTTCCGCTTCGGGACCATCGGACGGCGAACCGGCCGCTGGGGCTCCTCCGGCGGCTCGAAGAAGGGCGGCGGCGGCGCGGTGCTGCTGATCATCGTCGCCGTGCTGATCTTCATCCTCGCGCGCGTGCTCGCCATCGCGCTGCGTTTTGCGCTGTCGCGGCGGCGCGAATACATGGCCGACGCCGGCGCCGTCGAGCTGACCAAGAACCCGGATGCGATGGTGGCGGCGCTGCGCAAGATCGAGGGCCGCTCGGCGATCGGCGCGCCGGCGCAGATCCGGGAGATGTTCTTCGACAATTCGGAAAAAGTCGGCTTCGACGCGATGTTCGCGACGCATCCCTCGATCGAGGCGCGCGTGAAGGCGCTCGTCGAGCATGCCGGCGCGCGAGACGTGGCGCCGCCAGCGCTGCCGGACGGCTCGGTGCCGTCGGTGCCGCTGCCGGAGGCGGAGGCGACCGACCGGCCGAACTCCGGCATCGCCGACGGCCCGCGGCCGATCGGCCCGTGGGGGTGAGCCCACACGAGCCCCGGCTTTTCGAAGAGCCCCAGAGATACCAGAGCTCGCACCGTCCGATCAGTGAGACGGGTTTTCCTGGCCGTACGGGTCCCTGCCGGGGTTGTAATTATCGTAATAGCCATAGGGGTAGTATGGCGCGCCGTAATATCCGTATGGGGCACCGTAGTAATATGGAGCGGCTAGGACGGCGCCGCCGATCACGCCGGCCGCTATGCCTGGTCCCCACCAGCCTCTGCCGTAGCCCGGGCCGCGCCAGCGGTACCCGGCACGATAGCCGCCCCGCCAACCGCGCCCGCCCCGCCAGCCGCGATTGGCGACCTGGGTGAGGCCGGCGTCCGCCGTGTCGACGACCGCCGAACGCGGCGCGGCCGGCACCGCCGAGGCTGGCGAGGCTGCTGCAAGGGCCAGCACCGCCGCGCCGCTGATCCCGAGGATTGTCGCGGACAAGCGCATACGTCGTCTCCTCTCGGTACGGGCGGCGGACGGTGGAAAGCGCCCAGCCGTGCGCGACGCCCAGAGAAATCTTGCTCCCCAGACAAACGGCGTGCTCGGCCTTCTCGGTGGCATAAAGAGTCTCACAAGCGCGTGAAGCACGCCCGGGAGGCTCGCTCACTCCTGCGGCGGCACCGTCCGCAGCCAGGCGACGAGAGCGTCGAGATCCGGCTCCGAGATCTCACCGTAGCGGCCATAGTCCATCGGCGGCTTCAGCGGGCTGCCGTCGCGCGACTTACCTTGGCGGATGGCGCGCTTGATCTCTTCATCCGACCAGGCGCCGACGCCCTTCGTCTTGCTCGCGGTGATGTTGCGCGAGACGGACAGGCCCCACGGGCCGGGGAACTCGGTGCCGCCCTTGCCGGCCTTGGTGAAGTCCAGACCCTCGGGCCCGCGCGGGGTGTGGCACTCCATGCAGTGGCCGATCGTGGCGAGGTAAAAGCCCTGGCGGAGGGGATCCTTGCGCTCGGCCTCGCCGATCGGCTTGTCGGCGCCGGGCACCTGATCGTGGTGGAAGGCCGCCTTGTAGCTCGGCGGCGGCGTCCGGTCGGGCTGCGGCTTCACGGTCCGCAGATAGGCGACGACGGCATCGAGGTCGGCCGGCGAGAGCACCTTGTAGAACGCCGAGGGCATGATCGGCGCGAGATGGCTGCCGTCCGGGCGCACGCCCTCGACGATGGCGCGCTTGATCTCGGCGTCCGACCAAGCGCCGATGCCCGCCTTCTTGTCCTGGCTGATGTTGGAGGCGGTGACGTCGAAGGCCGGCGTATCGAACCTGATGCCGCCCGAAAACTCCTTGCCCGGGACGGGCCCGTTCGGCCCGGTCGGCGTGTGGCAGTTCCCGCAGGCGAGAATCGAATTGACGAGGTAGCTGCCGCGCTCGACCGAGGTCGATGCCGCCGCGCCGCGCGAGCTGCCCGCCCAGACGGCGAGGCCGGTCGCGCCGGCGATCGCGAGGACAGTGAGGCCGACGCCCAGCATGGCAGAAATCCGCGGGCCGGCGGAATCGCTCGGAGAAGTCGTCATGGTGGCTGATCCGGAATCGTTCCAAGCAGGAAGTCGCCGGACCTAGAGCAGATGGGTTGCCGCTCGATTGCGTGCACCCACGGCCATTGTTTCCTGCGCATTGCAGCCGTCATAAGCGACCCTGATCGCCGCCATGACGAAGACTCGCTTTTCGTCGCCGCCCCGCCGAGGCATGGTCGCCGCAGATGGAGGGACGGGCATGCCCATGAAGCTCGTGATCGGCAACAAGGCCTATTCGTCGTGGTCGCTGCGGCCATGGATCGCAATGCGGCAGCTCGACATCCCGTTCGAGGAGATCGTCCTGCCGCTCGATACGCCGGAGTTTCGGCCCGGCATCCTGTCGCATTCGCCGGCCGGCAAGGTGCCGGTGCTGATCGACGGCGACATCACGGTGTGGGACTCGCTCGCCATCCTGGAATATCTCGCCGAGTGGCACAGCTCGCTCTGGCCGGCCGAGAATGCGGCCCGGGCGCGGGCGCGCTCGATCTCGGCGGAGATGCATTCGGGCTTCCAGGCACTCCGCCGCGACTTCTCCATGAATGTCCGCCGCAGCCTCCCGGGACGGACGCCGGGCGCCGAGGCCGCGGCCGATATCGCCCGCGTCTGCGAGATCTGGCGCGACGCACGGCAGACCTTCGGCGGCGGCGGGCCGTTCCTGTTCGGCGAGTTCAGCGCCGCCGACGCGATGTATGCGCCGGTCGCCACGCGCTTCCGCACCTACGGGCTCGCCGCGGACGATCCGGTCGCGCAGGCCTATGTGGCGACGATTCTCGACCTGCCGGCGATGCGGCGGTGGGTGGCCGAAGCCGGGGCGGAGAGCTGGGTGCTGGAGAAGTACGAGACCGCGTGAGGCGTTCGCGCTTTCGGGACACCTCCCCTGCACGTCTCGCCTTCTCCGAACGCCGCTCCGTCCGTCACGCCGCGCGAAAGCCTTTCGCTTGTCCTGCGCCAAGGCCCACGGCTCGCAACGCCGCGAAAGCCTCTCCGCCGGTCATGTTGCGCGAAGGCCTTGCCAACTCGTCGTGTTGTGCGATGGCCCTCCGCTCGTAACCCTCGCGCAAGCTGCTCCGCTCGTCATCCTGCGCGCAGGCGCAGGATCCAGCTTTCTTCAGGGCGTAACGACTGGAAGGGGGGCGCGGGAGCCACGCTTGCGGGCGAAAAGGCTGGGTCCTCCGCCCTCGCGGAGGACGACGAGCGGAAGCGCCCTCGTGGAGCACGACGAAGGGAAGTTCCCGAGGACGGCGGAGAAGCGAGCGGTACGCCCGCGCCTGTGGACGACCGGACCTGCGCTCTCGGCTCGGGCATCGCGTGCGCCTAGATGTTAGGGTGAGCGACCCCACGCGAGCCGTCCCGGCATGACTATCCACCTGCAAAAGCTCTGCGTCGGCTGCGACTCGGTCGAGGACCTCGCGGCCTGGATCGCCGAGCGCATGGCCGAGAAGCGCCGCCGCGGCGAGCCGCAGGAGCAGGTGCACCGGACGCGCATGATGCCGAAGCAGGTCGCCGAGCTGCTCGACGGCGGCTCGCTGTTCTGGATCGTCAAGGGCACGATCCAGGTCCGGCAGGCGCTGCTCGATCTGCGCGCCGTCAAGGGCGAGGACGGAATCGGCCGCTGCGAGCTCGTGCTCGAGCCGCGCCTCGTCCGCGTCGAGCCGCAGCCGCGGCGCCCGTTCCAGGGCTGGCGCTACCTCCGCGATGCGGACGCGCCGCGCGACCTGCGCTCGCATGCCGGCGGCGACCTGCCGCCGACGCTCGTCACGGAACTGCGCGCCCTCGGGCTCTGGTGAGCGGAGCCCGGTGGTGAGCGGGTTCGGCCTCCTCGACTATGCCGCGATCGGCCTCTTCGTCGCCGCCTGGGTGCTCTACCAGCTCTTCGTCGAGGTGCTGCCGACGCGCGAGCGCACGCTGAGCAAGGTGATGGACCGCCGGCGCAAGCAGTGGCTCGAGACCATGGCGACGCGCGAGAACCGCATGCTCGACGCGATCACCGCGCAGGCGCTGCAGAACGGCACCGCCTTCTTCGCCTCCACCACCGTGCTCGGCATCGGCGGCTGCTTCGCTCTCCTCGGGGCGAGCGAGGAGGCGGTCGCCGTCTTCAATAGCCTGCCGTTCGGCATCGAGATGACGCGCGGCGGCTACGAAGTGAAGGTGCTCGGCCTCGCCGTCATCCTCGTCTACGCCTTCTTCAAGTTCGCCTGGGCGTACCGGCTGTTCAACTATTGCTCGATCCTGATCGGCAGCGTGCCGCCGGCCGAATCGGGCCGCGATCCGGCGATCGCCGTCGAGCGGGCAGTGCGCATGAACATCGCCGCCGGCATGAACTTCAACCGTGGCCTGCGCGCCTTCTTCTTCGCGCTCGGCTATCTCGGCTGGTTCATCAGCCCCCTCGCCCTGATCCTGTCCACGATCGGCGTGTCCGTGGTGCTGCTGAACCGGCAGTTCCGCTCGAACTCGCTCGCGGCGGCGACCTTCGAAGGATGACGGGCGGCCGCGCGACCCCGAACGCCGGACCGTGACGCCTCGTCCTCGGCGGCCGCCTCGGGCCAATCGGCCGCCGGCGCCCGCCGATCGGACCAGACCGGTCCCGGCATTTTGTGCCGGCGAGTCATGGCAGTCGAACCATCTCTTTCGACCGCTGGCCTGCATCAGAAATAATCTTTCCGAGCACGCACAATGGTACCGCGTCAGAGCTTGCCGGCACGTACCGAGCTTGTAATTTTTCCTGCGGACTATATCTACCGAAAGCGGAGCCCGTGCCGTTGTAGAAATTTCATGAAATATTTCTCATCGCGGCGAGGTCTCTCGGGAGCAGTCTCGTTACGAATCGCGCTTCCACGCAAGCCGCCCGGATCCAAAGGAAAATCCATGTCCATGCACAAGTATCACGTCGGTCAGATCGTTTCATTCGGGCGGCGGAGCGGATTTCTCAACAAGACCGCCGGCGAATACTCGATCATTCGCCTGATGCCGAACGACGAGTCGCTCGACGAGCCGCAATATAGGCTGAAGAGCGCACACGAGACGCACGATCGGTTCGCCAGGGAGAGCGAGCTGAGCGCCGCCAACGAAGATCGGGCCTGAGCGGGGAGAACCGATCTCGACCCGCATGCAAATTTCCCGGGGCCCGATCGAGCCGACCGCCACGCAGCGATCGGGCCGAACTCCCGATAGAAGAGCGAGGTGCAGCCGATGAGCCGGCGCAAGGAACTGAGCGGACAAGCCGGTGTGCGAGCGCACAAGGCCGAGGCCAAGATGCGCGAGGCGGAAGGCGGCTGGGCCGCCTATCGGGCCGAGGCCGCCGCCACGGATGCCAAAACCTCGCGCCTGCGCGCGCTGCGCCTCGCGCGCGAGGCCGAGCAGGCGGCCGCCGCCGAGGCGCCGCAGAAGCCGAAGCAGACGAAGCGCGCACGCGGCTGAGCGGCCTTGCCGGGCTCCCCGCCGGCGGTTGCGCTCACGAGCTGAGGATCGCGAGCGCCCCGACGACCGTCAGGAAAGCCAGCACCGAGGCGGAGAGCGCAGCGGGGAGGAAGGTATCCGGACGCCGCTGGTCGTTGCACAAGATATCGTCCTGGAACTGCGCGATCAGCGACAGGACGCCAGCGCCCATCATCGGGCTCACGGCGATGCCGACGACGCCCAGCAGAACGAATGTCGAAAGTGAGACCTGGGTCTGGGTCAACCAGGGGAAAAGGGCGAGACCGGCGAGCCAGCCGGTCGCCGTGATCCCCCACATCCATTCGAAGCGACCGAGCATCGTCATGATCCGCATCACCACTCGTACACAGGAAGGCCCGCGCCGCGGACCCTACGTCGGACATTTGAAGCAGGCGTGAACGGCTGACAGCGTGCGTCGGTTCCCGCAATTTGCGCGTGCGAAGCGGTCCGACATCTCGACAGTCCATTCACTCGGTCCGCTGAATGATCGCCCCTGGCCGCTCATGCAGCGTTCGGCTCGCTCGCCGCGGCCGTGCGCGGATCATAGCGCATTTTCAGAACCTCCGCGTGTATCCCGTCGACCTCGACCCGCGCATCGTCGGGCAGACGAACATGGGGGCCCGGCCGCTCGACCACGAGGCTCCGCATCGCCGCATCGTGCAGGCGCGCATAGACGGCGGCATCCGGATGGTCGCGGTCGGCGACGACCAGCGGATTGGTGGTGATGTCCAAGACCTCGATCCTGCCGTTCGACATGTAGTAGTCGGCGCGGCCATAGCGCACGCCGGCGACATCGAAATAGCCGGCGAGCCGGTCGGCGTGTGGATTGGCCGCCATGTAGCCGGCGCTCTCCGCCCTCTCCGCCTCGCCCCGATCCTGGCCCGTGAACCTTGCGAACCAGTCCTTGCCGATGCGGCAGTGCTGACCATAGATGCAATCGCCGACGCGGTAGGCCGAATACCGGCGATATTTGCCGTCGCGCCCGGCGGAATTGCGGAACTCGACGATCATCAGGTCCGGATGACTGCGGACCTCGGGTGCGATGTGGGCGAGCGCACGCTCGAGCACGTTGGCGTCCGGGATCAGCCTCGTCAGCGGCATCCCCTGATTGGTGTCGCCCCAGCGGATGAAGACGGGAAAGCGCGCGATCTGGTGCCGATCGGGCACGCGATGGACGCGGACGCTGTTGAGCCCGGCCTCGCGGAGGGCGCAAAGCATCTCGAAGCGGGGCAGCACCGATCGCGGACGGTTGAGCCGCGGCAGGGCCGGGTTCTGCTCGCCGATCGCATCCCAGAAGCGCTGCGCGAGCGCCTGCTCCGCCGGGCCGAGGCGCTCGAAATCGGTGAAGATGAAGGCGCCGGGGCGAAACCAGCCGGTCGAGGCGAGCCTCTCGTAGGGCACGATCCGGACGTCGTCGGCGACGGCGATCGGATAGTCGCGGAGGAACGCGCCTATCGTGTAGCTGTGCGCCTCTTTGCAGAGATAATAGATCGGGCTGCGCTGCCGGTCGGCATCGCTCATTGATGGCTGCTCCCCGCCGCCGGCCGCCTCTTCCCATCGCCCGCGCCCGCGGCCGTGGCAAGACGGAAAATGCCGCATCCGCTGCGGACGGCTCGGTCCGCCGCTCGTCCGGCCGAGCTTCGGCTTAGCCGAGGCGCGGCCGCGGCGCCTCGCTTGCGTCGCGAGGGTCCCTCACAGCATTCCGGGCCGGAACCCGGATCGCCTGCTGATGATCCTTCCCGAGACCATGAACTGGCCGTCGCCCGTGTAGTGCAGCGTCTCGGGATGCTTCGGCCTCGGCGCGACGTGCGCCTTCATCACCTCGAAGACGAAGAAATTGTATGTCTCCACCAGCGCGGCCTCGTGCAGCCGGCACTCGAAGCTCGCGTGGCACTCGCCGATCAGCGGCGCCCCGACCTTCTCGGCCGGCTCGGCCGTCAGCCCGAATTTCTCGAACTTGTCGACCTCGGCGCCCGAGCAGTTGCCGATGCCGACGACGGTATCGGTCAGCGCCGTCGTCGGCAGGTTGATCACGCACTCGCGGCTCTTGCGGATCATCTCGAAGCTGTGGTTGCCGGCCGAGATCATGCAGCCGACGAGCGAGGGCGAGAACTCCATCACCGTGTGCCAGCCGAGGGTCATGATGTTCGCCTGGCCCTGCCAAGCCGACGAGACGAGCACGATCGGCCCGGGCTCGAGATACCGGCGGACTTTTGCGACCGGGAAGTCGAGCTTCTTCGGATGCTTCGGCATGGCCCGGGGCTCCCGCTGAGGATGCGGACGGATCATATCGCGAGACGGCGGCCCTGCTCCCTCCGCCCCGATCCTCAGCCGAGCAGCTTCAAGAGATTGCGCCGGCGGGCATGGTGCAGCTTCAGCGTCGCGACGTGGGCGGCCTGCTCGCCGGAGCTGCGCAGCCCGGCCATGCGGTTGAGGAGCGTCACGGCCTCTGCATAGTTGAGGTCGCCACCTCGCGCGACGAGTTCGTCGACGCGGCCGGTATAGACGGCGATCGCTTCGCGCGGATGCTGCTTCTCGGACGCGAGCGCGAGAGCCTTCTGCACCCTCGCAGTCACCTTGTGGTCGCGCACTACCGCCCACGCGGCTTCGAACATCGTCTCCCGCGTCAATATCTCGACGAGGAAGTCGGCGGGTGCGTACCAGCCGAGCCGCTCGTTCTTTCCGAGGCTCGCGGTGACGAAGGCGATGCAGCGGTTGCGCGCCTGTACGCCGCCGAGCTCGCGTAGCTCGCCGTAGAGCCCGGCGGACGGCGCCTTCTCGAACAGGCGCCACAGCTGCGCCACGGCTTCGTCGCGTCGCCCGGCCCCCGGCGAGCAGCCCGGCAGCGAAACGCACGAACCGCTCGTCCGGACGCTGGTCCTCGAACATCCAGAGGCCTTCCTCGACCCGTCGCAGCGCCTCCTCCTTTCGCCCCTGCTGCAGACAGAACTCGGCGAGCTGCAGATATTTGTCCGGGGTGGAGAGATCCTCCGCCCGCAGCGCGATGCGGGCATCGACGTCCCCGGCCCGCTCGGCGAAGTAGTCGATGATCGCTTCGAGCCGCTGGAAATCCGGCGCGGCGCGCCGCTCGGCGGCGGTCGCAGCGGAGGCGTTCAGCGCATCCCAGGCCTCTCCGGCGAGGCGGCGATACTCGGCGAGCCCGCTCTCGCCCAGCACCCCGGCATAGGTCTCCGCCGCGCGTGGAGATGATAGCCGGTCGAGCGGAGCGGACATTTCTCGCGCCGCGGTCTTCCACAACCGGCCGGCGAGAGCACGGGTTCGGGGTGCGAAGCGGCGCGCGGGCCTCTACCCTTCCGGCGTCGCGAATCGGGGGAGAGGATCTCATGCGCGGTGACGACGATCGGATCGTGGAGCGCGGCGCGTCCGTGGCTCTGCATGACGCTCCCTCGCGCCGCAGTTTCCTCGGCGGCGGCGCCGCGATCGGCGCCTTCGCCGTCCTCGGGCGCGCCGCGCCGGCACTCGCCGAGCCGCAGATCGGCGACCGGGCCTGGCGGGAGCTGTCGCGGAAGCTGTCGGGCCGGCTGCTGCGTCCCGGCGACCGCGGCTTCCTCGCCGCCGCGCTGCCGAGCAATCTGCGTTACGCCGACCGGCTGCCGGCGGGCATCGCCCGCTGCCGCACGCCGCAGGATGTCGCCACCGCGATCCTGTGGTGCCGCGAGCACGAGGTGCGGCTGGCGCCGCGCGGCGGCGGTCACAATTACGGCGGCTACTCGACCACCAAGGGGCTCCTGATCGACACGCACGGCCTCGACCGCATCCGCTTCGACGAGGCGAGCGGCCGCCTGACCGTCGGCGCCGGCGTCAAGAACCGCGATGTCGGGGCCGCGCTCGCAAACCGCGGCGTGGCGATCGTGCACGGGCGCTGCAAGGGCGTCGGCGTCGCCGGCTTCCTGCTCGGCGGCGGCATCGGCTTCGACATGCGCCTGCACGGGATCGGCTCCGACCTTCTCCTCGGTACAGATATCGTGCTCGCCGACGGCGAGCTCTACCGGGCCGATGCGAACACCAACGAGGATCTCTTTTTTGCCTGCAGGGGCGGCGCCGGCGGCAATTTCGGCATCAACACCTCGTTCGTCCTCGACACCTTCGAGGTCGGCAGCATCACCGCCTTCGACATCACCTGGACGCGGCAGCAGGAGGAGGTGCTGGAGGCGCTGGTGGCGGCCATGCAGCAGGCGACGCGGGGCTTCGGCGTGAAGCTGTCGCTCGCCGCGGCGAGCCGCGAGCAGCAGCGAAACGGCCGCGACATCCGCGTCAACGCGCTCGGCCAGTTGCACGGCTCCCGGCGCGAGCTTTTGGAGATCCTCGCGCCGGCGCTGCGCATCGCGGAGCCATGGAAGCGCAGGATCGAGGTGCTCCCCTACTGGGAGGGGCAGGAGATCGTCTCCGAGGAAGGCCCGCCCGAATACTTCCGCGAGCGCTCCCGCTTCGTCACGAAGCCTTTCGGGCACCGCGCCATCGAGCGCGCCTGCCGCTTCGCGCGCCGCTTTCCCGGCACCGAGGGCGGAGCGTCGCTGAAACTCTTCCAGACCGGTGCCGCCGTGAACGACACGCCGGCCGGCGAGACGGCCTTCGCGCACCGCGACAGCCAGTGGCTGATGTCGATGGCGGTCGTCTGGGAGGAGCACGAGAAGCGCGCCGACATCCTCGCCGCGAACGATTGGCTCGACGAGTATTACGAGGCCATGCTGCCCTTCTGCGGCGAGGGCGCCTTCCAGAATTTCTCCGATCCGAGCCTGACGGACTGGCCGCAGCAATATTACGGCGCCAATCTGCGCCGACTGCGCAAGATCAAGACCGCCGTCGACCCCGACGAGCTGTTCCGCTTCCGGCAGTCGATCCGGCCGCTGGGGTGACCGTGATCGCCCGATTGGAAAGCATCGGCCTCGGGCTCGGAGAAGAGAAGCGCCGCCAGTGCGGAGGCGTCGACGACCTTAACAATCCGGGCCGCGGACGGGCGCCCCTTTCCTGTCCCCTCGTTTCCCGAAAAACGCAGTCAGGCGCCCCCGCCGGGCAAAGCCTGCGCGCTACGGCACTTGCGGCCAAACCCTCTTGGATATACATTATGGACAGTGTGTATCATCGGAGCCACAGCAATGCAGGTCGCAAAATGGGGCAACAGTCTCGCCGTTCGCCTGCCGGCCGCGGTCGTCGAGGCGCTCAACCTCAAGGAAGGTGACGACATCCGGATTCACGTGCTCGACAACCGGGAATTCGCGATCGAACGCAGGCCCACGCGTGAGGAGCTCTTGAAGCGGCTGCGGGCTTTTCGCGGTCGGCTGCCGGCCGACTTCAAGTTCGACCGCGACGAGGCCGATGCCCGGTAGCTTCATCGACACGAACGTCCTCATTTATTTGGCGTCCGACGACCCGTGGAAGGCGGCGCGCGCGGAGGAGGTGGTGGCCGAGGGCGGCACGATCAGCGTCCAGGTCTTGAACGAGATCGTGAATGTTCTTCGCCGCAGACAAGGAATGTCGTGGCCAGAGATCCAAGTATTTCTGACGATATTGCGCGATCTTCTTGAAGTCTGTCCTGTGACCGTCGAAACGCATGAGACCGGCCTCGCACTGGCCGCACGTCATAATTTCCCGATCTATGACGCGATGATTATCGCCTCGGCTCTGCAAGTCGACTGCGACGTGCTGCTCTCCGAGGACATGCACCACGGAATGGTGCTCGATGGCCGGCTTCGCATCCACGATCCGTTCCGCACGACCTGAGCCGCACCGCTGGCGCTGAACTGACCCGGGACTACGCGGTCAGGCACCTCAACACTTAGGTATTGACCTAACTATCGAGCGCAGCTACACAGCCCTCCGACCCGCCGGGAGCGCCAGCGTGCAAGCCTCGCCGACCGAGAGATCGCAGCCGCCGCCCTCGCCGGTCGACGGCATTTTCCGCGCCCTGTCGGATCCGACGCGGCGCCATGTGCTCGAGCGGCTGACCGCCAAGCAGGCCTCGGTGAGCGAGCTCGCCGCCCCCTATTCGATGGCCCTGCCGTCCTTCCTCGAGCATCTGAAGGTGCTGGAATCCTGCGGCCTCGTGCAGTCGCGCAAGACAGGCCGCGTGCGCACCTATCGGCTCGCCCCCGGCGGGCTGAAGCTCGCCGAAGACTGGCTCGGCAAGCAGAGGACGCTGTGGGAGCAGCGCCTCGACCGGCTCGACGACTATCTTTTGACCTTGAAAGCCCAGCAGGAGACCAAAAAATGACCTCGCCGCTCTTGAAGATCGACCCGAAGCTCGACCTCGTCCTCGAGCGCGAGATCGACGTGCCGGTGGACCTCGTCTGGAAGGCCTGGACGACGCCGGAGCACCTGCGCCATTGGTTCGTGCCCAAGCCGTGGACGATCACCTCCTGCGAGATCGACCTTCGGCCGGGCGGCGTCTTCAGCTCGACGATGCGCTCGCCCGAAGGCGTCGAGCATCCGAACATCGGCTGCTATCTGGAAGTCGTGCCGCAGCAGCGCCTCGTCTTCACCGACACGCTTCTGCCCGGCTTCCGGCCGGCGCCGAAACCGTTCTTCACCGCCGTGCTGGAGCTGTCGCCCGCCGGCACGGGCACGCGCTATCGCGCCATCGCCATCCACGGCAACGAGGAGACGCGCAAGAGCCACGAGGAGATGGGCTTTTACGACGGCTGGGGCACGGTCGTGACGCAGATGGTGGAGTACATCAAGGAAGGCCGGGTGGGCGCCTGAGCCGGCGGGGGCCCGCGACGAGACGCGTCGTCGCAGGCCTCATACCCCTCTCGAATAATCAGCTGGAAGGCGCCCTCACCGGCCTCGCATCGCCCGCCCAGCAAGTCAGCCCGGCCGGGCGCCTTCGCGTGCGAAAGCCTCCAGCAGGGGCGTGTATCCCTCGAGATCGGGCTGCGTCGCGAAGGAGTGGGCGGCACCGGTGGTCGCCCATGGTAGTTTCTCGGAGGTGAAGACTTCTACGAACGGCACGTACCAGTGATGTTCGTCCAGCATCGTCGCACGGACATTGACGAAAAAGTCCATCCCCTGCGGATGCGTGAACATCCAGTTCTTGCAATGCGGGCAGTAGAGCTGGCGGTGCGGGCCGTGCAGGCCGCCGACGACAGGCGTGCCACGCGTGACCGCGAAGCCGTCGCTTGGCACGGCGAGGGTCAGCGAGTAGGCGCTCGCGCTCAGCTTCTGGCAACCGGTGCAATGACAGGCGACGGTCAGCAGCGGCGGAGCGGTCACCCGAAAGCGGATCTCGCCGCACAGGCACCCGCCATCCCAGGGCAGCTTCCAATCGTCCATGGCTCGATATTCCCTGCTCGTGGACCGTATCGATCGGTGACGGCGTCAGTAAGGCGCCGCGCCTGTTGCCGTTCACCTACCCCACCCACCCGTCGACGACCAGGTCCAGCATGAGCGCCTTCCCTTCGGTCAGAGCCGCCAGTTCATCGGAACGGCGGTCCTCGCAGCTAAAAGTGCCCTTCCATATCCGGAGCGGAGGCCGTTACGGCAGATTGTCGCGCAGGAAGATGTCGATCCGGATGCGCGCCTCCTCCTCCAGGATCGGCTCCCCGCAAGAGATCGACAGCAGCACGCGGCCGGCCGCGCGCGCCTCGTGGCCGGGGTCCTGGCTGATGATCGCATCGACGACGCCGCGCAGCAGCAGGCGACGGCTGTGGATGGTCAGCTCGTGCGCGATCCAGACGATCTCCGCGGCGCGCCCCGATGCCTCGAGCGCGGCCGCGATGCCGCGGTTGCCGGCGCCGACATTGTAGATGCCGACGAGGTCGGGCCGGCGCGCCAGCAGCTCCGCGGTGACGGCCCGCGTGCCTTCGCTGTCGTCCCGACCTTCGACGGCCGGCAGGGCGACGAGGTCGGGGTATTCGCTCGACAGCACTTGGTGGAAGCCGAACTGCCGCTCGGCATGATCGCGCAGGGCGAGCGAGCCGGCGACGATGCCGACCGCACCCTTCCGCCCGCCGAGGAAGCGCCCCATCAGCGTCGCCGCCGTGCGCCCCGCGGCCGGATTGTCGATGCCGACATAGTGCAGGCGGCGCGAGCTCGGCGCGTCCGAGACGAGGGTCACGACCGGGATGCCGCGCTCGGCCAGATCGTCGATCGCGGCACGCACGCGGGGATGATCGAGGGCGATCGTCGCGACGCCTTGATAGGCGGAAGAGACGCTCTCCAGCGCGCCGGCGAGCGCCTCGGCGTCGAACACGTCGACGCGCAGGATGTCGATGAAGGCGCGCTGGCCGGCGAGCCAGTCCGCGGTGCGCTCGACCTGCTCGGCGAGCAGGCTCATGAAGCTGTTGGCGCCCGTCGGCAGGATGAAGACGAATCGGAAGGTTTGGTTGCGGGCGAGGCGCGCCGCCGCCGGATCGGCGCGGTAGCCGAGCTTGGCCACCGCCGCCTCGACGCGGGCGATCGTCTTCTCGCGCACGCCCTCGCGGCGGTTGACGACGCGGTCGACCGTCGCCACCGAGACGCCGGCGGCGCGGGCGACGTCTTCCAGCCGCGCGCGGCCGACGAGGCTCGCCTCGGCATCCGCCATCAGCGCGCCGCCCAGAGCATCCCGCGCGTGAGAATCGTCTTCAGCTCGGGAACGTCCAGCTCGTAGGCGCGGTGCCCGAGCGAGCAATAGAACACCCGCCCGGCGCCGTAGCGCTTCTTCCAGACCACCGGCATCACCACGCCATCGATCCAGGGAGCGTGGTCGCCCGAGAAGCGCGTCGTGGCCAGCACCTCGTTGCCGGGATCGACATGCATGTAATACTGCTCCGAGCGATACTCGAAGCTGGAAATCCCCTCCATGACCGGATCGTCGGGCCGGGTGACCTCGACCGTGTAGTCGATGATGTTGCCGGGATGGGCGACCCATTGGCCGCCGCACATGAACTGGTAGTCGACCGCGTCCCGGAAAGCGTCGCCCATGCCGCCGTGATTGCCGGCGAGGCCGACGCCGCCGCGCACCGCCGCGCAGAGATTGGCCGCCTCCGCCTTCTCGATCTTCGACATGGTGAAGATCGGCACGATCAGAGAGAGGTCGTGGATCGCCGGATCGGCGAAGGCCGAGGTGGAGGTCTCGACGCGCACGTCGAATCCCGCCTGCTTCAGCCAGCCCCGGATTATCGAGGCGCATAGGTCGGGGTCGTGCCCCGCCCAGCCGCCCCATACGATCATCGCCGTGCGCATCGTTCCCTACCCCGCCTTCCGCTCAGTCGATTTGGCCGGTCGCGCGCCCGGCCGGCATCATCGTCGGCCTGTCGACGCGGCTTTCGATCGCGATGCGCCGCCCCTCGGCCGCGGATTTCTCGAACGCCTCCATCACCTCGAGCACATGGAAGGCGAGCGCGCCGCTGGCGCGATGCGGCCGGTCCTCGAGGATCGCCGTCGCCATGTCGGCGACGCCGATCGAGCGGAACTCGCCGTCGGCATGGCCGTGCGTCAACGCGACGGGCTCCCACTCGCCGCGCGGCTTGGCGATCTTCACCTCGCCGCCGAAGCGGTTCGGATCGGGCACCAGCACGCTCGCCTTGTCGCCGTAGATCTCGATCGGCGTGTGCGCGTGCTTGGGGACGTCGAAGCTCATGGCGACCGAGACGATCGCGCCGCTCTCGAACTCCAGCGTGCCGGCGACGTGGGTCGACACCTCGACCGGGATCAGCGTGCCGTTCATCGGCTGGCTGGTGACGAGCCGCTCCGTCCGCGGCCGTGCGACCGAGCCCATGACGCTCGCCACCGGCCCGAGCAGCTGCACCAGGTCGGTGATGTAGTAGGGGCCCATGTCGAGCATCGGCCCGCCGCCGCGCAGATAGTAGAAGCCCGGGGCCGGATGCCACGCCTCGTGGCCGGGGCACATGAAGAAGGCCGAGCCTGCGACCGGCGTGCCGATGGCGCCGTCGTCGATGAGCTTGCGCACCGTCTGATGGCCGCCGCCGAGAAAAGTGTCGGGGGCGCAGCCGACGCGCAGATTCTTCTGCGCGGCGAGATCCATCACCTTGCGCGCCTCGGCGAGGTTGACGCCGAGCGGCTTCTCCGAATGGACGTGCTTGCCGGCATTCAGCACCGAAAGGCTGACGTCGGTATGGGCGAGCGGCACCGTCAGGTTGACGACGATCTCCACGTCGTCGCGCTTCAGCAGCTGGTCGACGCGCAGCCCCGGCACGCCGAACTCGGCCCCGCGCGCCTCGGCGGCGGCGCTCCGCATGTCGGCGACCGCCTTCAGCTCCAGCACCGGGAACTGCTGCATCGCCCTCAGGTATTTCGGGCTGATGTTGCCGCACCCGATGATGCCGATGCCGACTTTCCGCATGCGTCGTCTCCGTTCCTGTGATGGCCGCCCGAACGCCGGAGCCGTCAGCCCTTGACCGCGCCCGCGGTCAGCCCGGCGACGATGTACTTCTGGGCGAAGATGAAGAGGATGATGGTCGGCAGGATGGTCAGGGTGATGAAGGCGAGGATCAGGTGCCAGTCCGCCGTGAACTCTCCCTGATAGACCATGATGCCCAGCGGCCAGGTATAGAGCGAATCGGAGTTCAGCATCACGAGCGGAATCAGGTAGTTGTTCCAGCTGTTGACGAAGACGATCGTGCCAACGGTCGCCAGGATCGGCAGCGAGAGCGGCAGCGTGACGTAGCGGAAGAAGTTGACGTAGCTGCAGCCGTCGACCAGCGCCGCCTCAAGCAGCTCGTGCGGCAAGTCCCTGAAGAAGCGCCGCAGCAAAAGGATGCTCATGGCGAGGCCGAAGGCCACCTGCGGCAGCACGACGCCGAAATAGCTGTCGAGCAGGCCGAGATCGCGCACCTTGATGAACAGCGGCAGGATCGCCGTCGCCGCCGGGAACAACAGGCCCATGGTCAGATAGCTCAGCAGCATGGCGCTGCCGAAGAAGCGGATATGGGCGAACGCGAACGCCGCCATCGAGGCTGCGACCAGCGTCAGCGCTGTGGTCAGGCTCGAAATCACGATCGAGTTCCCGAGGAGCCGCCAGTAGCGCGCCGAGAACAGGATGTCGGCATAGTTCTGCCATTCCCAGGTCTCGGGCAGTCCGAACGGGTTGGTGCGCAGCTCGCCGAGGCTCTTGAAGCCGCCGAGCACGGTCGCCAGGAGCGGCACCGCCACGAAGGCCGCGATCAGCGCCAGGAACAGCGCCCGGTAGAGCGGAACGAGGTCGAGCGGCCGGCGGCCGGCTGTGGCGGCGTCACTCATTGCGCATGAACCAGCGCTTGTAGGTGAAGGCGAAGGTCACGCAGATCACGAACAGGATGACGCCGATGGCGCTGCCGTAGCCGACGCGCATGCGGGCCACGCCGTGAATGTAGAGGAAGCTGACCATGGTGTTGGACGAATCGGCGGGGCCGCCGCGCGTCAGCGGCATCACGAGGTCGAAGAGCTGCAGCGAGCCGACGACGGCGAAGAACACCGAGAGCCGGATCGTCGGATAGAGCAGCGGAATGACGACGTAGCGCAGCACCTGCCAGCGCGAGGCGCCGTCGATCCGCGCCGCCTCGACGAGGTTGCGGTCCATGCTCTGCAGCGCGGCGATGTAGAGCATCATGTGGAAGCCGAAATACTTCCAGACGATGACGATCAGGATCGCCAGCATCGAGGTCTGGGTGCTGGCCAAGAGGTGCGGCGCCTCGGCGCCGAATACCCGGTAGATCGCCGCGAGCAGGCCGTAATTGCCGTCGTAGACGAAGCTGAAGATGAGGCCGGTGGCGATCTCCGCCAGCACATAGGGCAGGAAGAACAGCATCCGCAGCGACACCGAGCCGCGGAACTTCTCGGCAAGCGCCAAGGCGAGCGCAAGCGCCAGCGGCAGCTGGATCAGCAGCGAGACCGCGATGACGAGCAGGTTGTTGCGGAACGCGGTGCCGAAGCCGCGCGAATCGAACACGAACCGGTAGTTGTCGAGGCCGATCCATTTCGTCGGCCGGCCGAAGCCGTTCCAGTTGAAGCCGGAGTACCAGGCGGCCTCGACGATCGGCAGGACGACGAAGAGCGTGAACAGCAGCAGCGCCGGCGGCAGGAACAGCAGCAGCGCCGGAAGGCGTCCGTCGATCGCCCGTCGGCGCTGCACCGTCGCCGTGGGGGCGTCGGTGCGCATTATGAGGGCCCCGCTGCGCTCTTCCATTCGTCGGCTCGCAGGCCGGCTCGGGAACCGCCGCCCGCTGGTCAGTTACCCTGTTTGTAGGCCTCCTGGATGGCCTTGGCGGCCTCCTCGGGCGTCATCGAGCCGCCGGCGATCTCCGCCGTGGCATCGTTCACCACCCGGCCGACCGAGGGGCCGAGATCCTGATCGTAGAAGTTCTGGTGATACTTCGAGGCGGCGATGTTCTTGGCCACCTTCTGCATGAAGGCCGAGCCGACGGCGACATCGGCGCCCTTGAAGGTCGGGATGATGAAATTCTGCTGCGCGAGCTGGCGCTGCAGGTCATCGGAGATGAAGAACTTGACGAACTCGACCGCCTCCTTGGGCGCGCCCTTGGTGATGATCCAGCCATTGACGCCGCCGAGCGTATCGGTCGGCTCGCCCTTGGCACCGGGAGGCATCGGGAACTCGAAGAAGCCGAGCTTCTCGGGGGGAATGCCTTTCTTGTCGGCGGCCAGCGCGCGCTGCGTCGCCGAGTGATGCGAGATGGCCAGATTCATGGCCGCCTTGCCGTCCGCGAAGAAGCCGAGCGCCTGCTGGTTCTTGAAGCCGAGGAATCCGGTCTGGAACGGCTCGAGCTCGACGAGCTGCTTCATCAGCTCGCCCGATTTGACGAAGACCTCGTCCGCGAAGCCGTCGCCCTTACCCGCGAGCGCCGCCTGGAAGGCCGGCTTGCCGCCGAGGCGGACGGCGAGGTGCGTCCAGTAGAAGTGTAGCGGCCATTTGTCGCCGCCGCCGACCGAGATCGGCGTGATGCCGGCCGCCTTCAGCTTCTTCACCGCGTCGAGGAAATCGTCCCAGGTCTTAATCTTGTCGCCGTCGACGCCGGCCTTGGCGAACAGATCCTTGTTGTACATGAAGCCGACTTGGCTGACGTTGTGCGGCAGGCCGTAGAGCTTGCCGTCGATGGTGAAGGCCGCCACCGCGCCGGGCGAGATGTTGTCCTTGTAGTCGCCGACGAGAGCGGTGATGTCTTCGAGGACGCCGGCCTCGATCTGCGCCTTGAGGACGCCGCCGGCCCAGGAATAGAGGATGTGCGGCCGGTCCTTCGATTGCAGGAGCGTCGGCAGCTTCGCCTTGTAGGCCTCGTTCTCGAGGAATTGCATCTCCACCTTGACGCCGGGGTTCTGGGCCTCGAAGCGCTTGACGGCCTCCTCCCAGATCTTGATCTGGGCCGGGTTCTGCTCGAGATGCAGCCACTTCACGGTCGTCTGGGCGGCGGCGGCTCCCGCGCCGAGCAGCAATCCCATGGCGGCGAGCGCCAGCGTCCTCGACAGTCCCATCGCATCCTCCCTGTTCCCAGCGTTTCTCGCGGGTTGTCGACACCCTACCCGGGCGTTTGAGGTGCGCAACTCAAATTCTGATTTATCCGCATTCTCCGGGTCGGCCCACGGATTCCGTCACGGATCGCCGGGCTCGTCGGCCGGCCTCGGTCACGGACCGGCGGGGGCACCGGATAGGGCGGCAGGAACGCCGCCCCGCTCGCGGTCAAGAATGTCCACATCGCGGCAGGCGCCGGCATCAGCTGCTTGTCGCTCCGCCGCACCAGGAAGCAGTGGCACACGGTGGGCTCGTCCGCCCACGCGGCTGAGGCGGCACTTCGGCGCCGACGCAGTCCGCAGCCGGCTTCCGGAGGGACCGCCGGCGGCGAACCATTCGCTCCTGCGGCTCACGTCGGCTGGAGCGAGGCTTTCAGAACGCGCTCGACGTTTCCGCCGATGATCTTGACGATGTCGGCGTCGTCGAAGCCGTGCCGCTCCAGCGCTTCCGTCACGTTGGCGAGATCGGCCGGACTCTTCAGGCCGGCAGGATGCATCTTCGCAGCGTCGAGGCTGTCGCCGATGATCGCCACTTCCGGGAAGTTGCGATGGAACTCCGCCAGGAACGCGCGTGTATAGCGCCGGTCGTCGGACACGTCGGTGCCGATCGCCACGTGATCAGTGCCGACGAGGGCGCAGACATACTTCATGTGCGCGACGTAGTCGTCGAGCGTCGAGCCGTTCTCGAGGCCGTCTGCGCGCAGGAACCCGGACTTCCCGGCGATGCCGATCAGGCCGCCGCCGCGGGCTATCGCTTTGATCAGGTCGTCCGGCTTGTTGCGGACGGTGTCGTTGATGGCCCGGACGCCGACATGGGTCGCCATGACGGGGGCGCGCGACATCTCGACGATCTCCATCGATGTCACGTCGCCGACATGGGAGACGTCGAGCGCTATGCCGAGCGTGTTGCAACGATCGACCAGCGCCACGCCGAAACGGCTGAGCCCCGATTGCACGCGCTCGCCGCAGCCGTCGCCGGCGAGATTGCGGTACTGATATGTCGGTTGAAGAACGCGCAGCCCGAGCGCGTGAAACGCGTCCAGGAGGTCGAGGTCCCCGCCGAGCGGGCCGATGCCCTGCCAATGCATGTACATGGCGGTCTGGCCGGCGGCCTTCGCCGCGCGCGCATCCTCCGCCGTGAGGCCGATCCTCA
Organism: Pseudomonadota bacterium; assembly: GCA_023430145.1. Classification (GTDB taxonomy): domain Bacteria; phylum Pseudomonadota; class Alphaproteobacteria; order Rhizobiales; family Methylopilaceae; genus JAEZCD01. The sequence goes on along the minus strand of JAEZCD010000095.1, from coordinate 59,898 downwards.
GCCTCGGGTCCGCCTCGTAGAAGCGCTTCCAGATGACCGCTTCCTTCAGCGCCCGCTCGGGGCTCTCGTCGACGGCGACCGTATGGAAACAGGCCGAGACGCCCGATTGGGCGAGCTTGGCGACCCAGACGTCGTCGCCCCATTGCAGCGAGGTCGTCTCGCAGGCGTTGAAGACGAGGTTGTCCCGATGCAGCGGGCGCAGGGCCGCGCGCGACAGGGCGGGCTGGATAGTCATGGAGTCTCTCCTCGAGGCGCAGGATCGTCAGTCGCGTAGGGGCCAGCTCTTGGTACCGTCGAGCGTCACCGCGCAGCGTGTGCCCTTGGGCAGTTCGGACAGGCCGGGTCGCCTGACGTTGAAGAGCCCGAGACCGCCATCGAGCCTGATGACGAACCGAGTGTGGCCGCTCTCGATCGCGGTCTGCTCGACGCAGCCGCCGAAGGCACAGGCTGCGGCCTCGCCCTCGCGGAAGTCGGCGTCCCATTGATCGAAGCCGAGAGCGATGCGCGTCCCGGGCATCGGGACGCCGTCGGCGAACGCGTCTCCCGGCACGCTCACGGTCGCGGCGTCGTTCAGCCGGATGCGGACGCCGGCCGCCGATGCGGCGACGACCTCGCCGTGCAGGACATTGTGCAGATTGAGGAACTCGGCGGCGAAGCGGGTCCGGGGGCGTTTGAACAGGGCGCGGGTCGGCGCCTGTTCGACAATGACGCCGTCGTGCATCAGGACGGTCCGGTCGGCGACCGCGACCGCCTCGCTGTAGTCGTGCGTCACATAGATCGCGGTGACGCCGACTTCGCGCTGCAGGGCGCGAAGCTCCTGGCGCAGCTGCGTGCGGGTGTTGAAGTCGAGGCTGCTCATCGGCTCGTCGAGAAGCAGCACCCGCGGATTGGTGACGAGCGCCCGCGCCAGGGCGACGCGCTGCTGCTGGCCGCCGCTGAGCTGTCGCGGCATGCGCTCGGCCAGCGCCGAGAGGCCGACGAGATCGAGCAGCTCGCCGACGCGCCGCTTTCGCATCGCCGCGTCGACATGCCGGAGCTTCAGGCCGAACTCGATGTTGCGCGAGACCGTGAGGTGCGGGAACAGCGCCCAGGTCTGGAACACCATGCCGATATCGCGGCGATAGGCCGGCAGCTCGGTGATGTCGCGCCCGTCGAGCTCGATCCGGCCGCGATCGGGCACGAGCAGCCCGGCGACGAGGCGCAGCAGCGTGGTCTTGCCGCAACCGCTGGCGCCGAGCAGGCACAGCGCCTCGCCCTTCTCGATCGCGAGATCGATCCCCTGGACGCCGGCATTGGCCGAGAAGCGCTTCGTGAGGCCCGTGATGGAGATGTACGGCATCGCGCGCTACCGGCTCGACTGGGCGATGTTCGCAAAGCCACGGAAGCGACCGATCAGCAGCATCAGCGCCATGCCGACGACGACGAGGACGGCGGAGATGGCCGCGAGCAGCGGGTCGCTGCTGTAGGTGGCGTGCTCGTACATGCGGATCGGCAGCGTCGCGAGGCCCGGCGCGGTCAGGAAGAGCGAGATCGCGACATTGTCGAACGAGAAGATGAAGCTGAGGAGCAGCGCCGAGGCGATGCCGTTGCGAATTCCGGGCAGCGTCACCAGCCAGAAGGTCTGCGCGGGGTTGGCGCCGAGCGTCTGCGCCGCATCCTCGATCTCGCGGTTGAAGGTGCTGAGCGCGCTCGCCAGGATCTGCACGCAGAAGGGCAAGACGATCAGGACATGGCCGACGACGAGGTACCAGAACTCCGGCCCGCGCCCGAGCACTGCTTCGCTGAACTGCAGCAGGGCGAGCCCGAGCAGGACCTCCGGCAGGATCAGCGGCCCGAGCGCCAGGCTCCGCATGACGACATTGCCGCGCCAGCGATAGCGGACGAGCAGCAGCGATGTCGGCAGCGCGATCACCACGCCGAGCGATGCGGCGAGGATCGCGATCTGGATGCTGAGCGCGAAGGCGTGGAACATGTCCGGGCTCAGCAGCAGCGCGCGATACCAGCGCAGCGACAGACCCGCGGGCGGGAACGCCACGAACTCGTCGGCATTGAACGAGACGGCGATCACGATCAGCAGGGGCGAGAGGAGAAAGATCGCGACCGCGACGCCATAGAGCGGGCCGAGGATGCGCGTCAGCCGGTTCATCGCCCACCCTCACGGACGATCGCCGACAGGCGGCCGAGCGGCAGCAGGACGACGAGCAGGCAGACGGCGATCGCCGCGGCGGTCGAGAAGTTCAGCGCCATGGCCTCGAGGTAGACGAGGGTCGGGAACGTGTTGACCTTGCCCCCGCCCATCACCGCCGGCACCACGAACGACGATGCCGCGAGGGTGAACACGAGGATGGCTCCGGTGACGAGGCCCGGAACGGAGAGCGGTAAGGCGACCTTCAGGAAGCTGTCGAGCGCATTGGCCCCGAGCGTCTCGGCGGCATCCCAGATCGCCGGATCGATGCCCTGCATGCTGTTGAAGAGCGCGAACACCATGTAGGGCAGCATCACGTGCAGCATGACGATGCAGACGCCGAGCAGCGAGCCGGAGAAGCGGATCGCCTCGAAGCCCGGGATGATCGCTTCCAGGCCCGCGTTCACCGGGCCGCTGTCGGCGAGCAGCAGCTGCCAGCCATAGAGGCGGGCGACGACGTTGACGAAGAGCGGGCCGGCCAGCGCGGCCAGCAGCGGCGTCTGCCATCGCGGATTGCGGACCATGAAATAGGCGAGCGGCAGGCCGAGCGCCGCGCTGGCGACCATGATCCCGAGCCCGAGCCCCAGCGTCCTGCCGAACGCGGCGAGGTAGTAGGAGCTGCTCAGGATCTCCCGATAGTGAGCGAGACTCCAGACCGCCGCGCCGTTCGGGCCGCTCTGCAGGCTGCTGACGAGCAGCAGCAGGACCGGAGCGGCGAAGAACGGCAGCAGCAGCGCGAAGCCTGGCAGGGAAAGCCAGCCGGCGCGCCGGGAGGCGGAGCCGTCGTCGAAGCCGTGCATCCTCGTGGCGCCGGCTTCAGCCGACGATCTCCTTGCGCCAGCGGTCGGCCCAGCCGGGCATCTGCATGCCCATCTCGAGGAAGTTGATGTCGAGCAGGCTGCCGAGAATGGCGTCGCTCTCGACGATCTCCTTGGCGAGCGCGGCCGGGATCGGCATGTCGATCGATGGCGCGACCTTGGCGAGGCTGGCCCACCGCTCCTGCGCCACGGGGCTCAGCATGTAGTCGGCGAAGCCGAAGGCGGCGTCGCCGGCGGGCGCGCGCTTGGGGTAGCCGAGCCCTTCCGGGGAATAGGGCGCGCCTTCCTTCGGCACGGTGGCGAAGACGTTGCGCGAGGCGAGCGGCACGCCGAGATCGGCGACGTTGACGCTCACCCAGGTGTCGCCGGCCACGAGCGAGGTGAGCGCGTTCGAGGACACCGTGTAGAAGTCGCGGATGTTCGGGCGCAGGGCCAGCATCGCCTTCCAGCCCGGCTCGACGTTCGAGGCGCTGCCGCCATTGATGATGGCCGCGGTGATCAAGAGGGAGGCGGCGCCGAGCGTCGGCATGTTCTGGACGCTGATCCTTCCCTTCAGCTCGGGCCGCCACAGGTCGTGCCAGGACGTGATCTCGAACGGGACCAGATCCTTGCGCCAGAGGATGCCGATCGCCTTCCAGTGCAAGGGGGTCGACGCGTATCCGCCCGCGACCTCGAACGGCTTGAGGAGCCGCTGCTGGATCGTCGGCAGCGCGGGTATCTCCCTGGCCGTGACGGGTCGCAGCAGGCCGCGCTGCGACGCCGTCAGCGTCGCCTCGGCCGTCATCATGACGGCATCGAAGGGGGAGCGGTCCCCGGCCGCCTGCAGCTTGGTGAGGGTGAGCTGGGAGCCGCCGATGGCGAGTTGGAGCTCGTATCCTGCCTTGGCGATGTCGGGCGCCATCGCCTTCAGCGCCGATTCGAAGATGCCGCCGAACGAGCCGAGGACCAGCGTCCTCGGCTGCGAGAGGGCCGGGAGACCCAGCAGGCCGGCGGTTCCGGCGGCCATGGAGGACGCGATGAGTGCGCGGCGGCTCAACGTCATGTGCAGGCTCCTTATGGCGGGATCGGCCAGATCCCCAACGGACGCCTCCACGGTCGCTTCCCCCGTCCGGCATCCAGATGCGTGTGCATTGGCGCCGGACTTATAGTCTTCTATATCACTACCAAAGACGAAACGCCCGGTGTCAACGGCGTTGGCCGAGCACCGGTCCAGGGCGGGATCGTCGGCACTCGCAAAGAGGACGGAGTATCGATGCCGAGCAGCAAAGGGCCAGTCCCCGGGATCGCGCAGGACGCGCGGCCGCTCTATACGCGCGTGCGCGATGCCCTGCTGGCACGGATTGCGTCCGGCGAATGGGCGGCGGGCGACAGTCTGCCCTCGGAGCAGGCGCTCTCTGTCGAGTACGACGTCGCCCAAGGCACGCTGCGAAAGGCGGTGGACCTGCTCGTCGCCGAGGGCAAGCTCGTCCGCCGGCACGGCCGAGGCACCTTCGTCGCGGTCTATGACGGCAACCGCGCCCTGTCTCACCTTCTGAGGCTCGTCGGGCCGGACGGCCGGAGCGATATACCGACGGCGCGCATCGTCAGTCACGTCAAGGACACGGCTGACGATGCGGAGGAGGATAGGCTGCGTCTGCGCCGGCAGAGCAAGGTGATCCGGATCGAGCGCGTGCGGTACTTCGGCGACCAGCCGGTGATCGTGGAGCGCCTCGTTCTCCCGTTCGCGCTGTTCCCTGGGCTGGAGCCGGCGCGGGCATCCGAGTTGCCGCCGCACCTTTACGAGCACTTCGGTCGGAAGTACGGGATCCTGGTGCGCGATGCGGTCGAGGATCTCAGGGCGGTCGTCGCCACCCCGATCGAGGCGGCGCTGCTGCGGATCGAGCCGGGCGCGCCGCTGCTCGAAATCGATCGACTGATCCGGGGCTTCGACGGACGGCCGATCGAATGGCGCATCAGCCGATGCTGCACCCGCAATTACTCGTTCCGCACCGTTCACGGCGGCGACGGGAACGCTCAGTGAAGCGGCAGCTTCGGTCGTGCGGGGGTGTTGTCACTCGTCGCGCCGGGCCTGCGGTGCGTCCCTGAAGGCATCCTGAAGGCTCCGATCATTGCCGCATGCGAGGCCGCATGCTAAGCGCGTATGCAAAACGGAAATGAAGATTCATGGACGGTTTCGGCACCGTGCTCATCGTCGCGGCGGACCTCACCGAGTGGGAGCCCGTGGCCGAGCAGCTCGACCGGAAGTACAGCTACCGCGTGCACATCGCCCGTAGCGCGGCGGAAACCAACGCCCTGCTCGCCGACCTGCATGTCGATCTGGTGCTCGCCAACGAGGGCGAAGGCAGCAGCGACGGGCTCGCGCTCCTCACCAGCCTCAGGACCTCGCATCCCGACATCATCCGCGTGCTGGCGCTGGAGAGCCGCTCGGACTCGGCGAGCAAGGCGATCGCCCAGGCGGCGATCTTCCAGTTCGTGCGCCATCCGCTCGACCCCGAGCAGGTCTGCCTGATCGTCAAGCGCGGCCTCGAGACGCGCGAGCTCGCCCGCCGTCACCGCATTCTCTCGCGCGAGTTCAAGATCTCGGGCGAGCCCTCGCTGTTCCTCGATCGCCACGCATCGCCGTTCCGGGCCGAGCGCCAGCGCTTCGAAAAACTCGTCTTCATCAGCGAGGCGATGAGCGAGCTGTGCAACCTCGCCCGCAACGCGGCGCGGACCGAGCTGCCGATCCTCATCCAGGGCGACACCGGCACCGGCAAGGAGCTCTTGGCGCGCGCCATCCACTACAATTCGAGCCGCAAGGCGAGCCCGCTGCTCGTGCAGAACTGCGGCGGCATGCCGGGCGAGCTCCTGCATTCCGAGCTGTTCGGCCACAAGCGCGGCGCCTACACAGGCGCGATCTCCGACCGGCTGGGGCTGTTTCGGGCCGCCGACGGCGGCACCGTCTTTCTCGACGAGATCTCGGAAATCTCGCCGGCCTTCCAGGTGAGCCTCCTGCGCTTCCTGCAGGAAGGCGAGGTGAAGCCGCTCGGCTCCGACCAGGTCACGACCTGCAATGTGCGCATCATCGCCGCCTCGAACCGCTCGCTGCAGGAGATGGTGGCGAGGCGCGAGTTCCGGCAGGACCTCTATTTCCGGCTCAAGGGCTTCGAGCTGGAGGTGCCGCCGCTGAAGAGCCGCGTCGACGATATCCCGGTCCTGGCGGAGTTCTTCGCCGCCAAGCACAGCGAGGTGATGGGCCGCAAGATCCTCGGCATCTCGGCGAGCCTGATCGACAAGCTCATGGCCTACGATTTCCCCGGCAATGTGCGCGAGCTCGAGAACGAGATCCGCCGCCTCGTCGCTCTCGCCAAGGACGGCGAGTACCTGACGACACGGCATCTGTCGCCGGCGATGCAGGCGGCCGTGCCGCGGGCGCGCGAGGGCCTCGGCGGCTACCTGCCGGAGGGCAAGACGCTGAAGGATCGCGTCGAGACGCTCGAGCGGCATCTCGTCGGCGAGTGCCTGCACAAGCACCGCTGGAACCAGAGCAAGGCGGCCGACGAGCTCGGCCTCTCCCGCGTCGGCCTCGCCAACAAGATCAAGCGCTACGGCCTCGCCGAGGCGGCGCCGTGACCGAGGATCGCGACGACGTCGTGCCGTTCCCGCAGTGGCGCGTCCGGCCGAGCGGCTCGCCCCCGCGGCTGCTCGGCGAGAGCGACTTCGCCCGCCGACTCGGCATGCCGAGCCGGCAGGCGACCGGCCACTGGTGCAGCCGCTGCCAGGGAATCTGGTTCGGCTATCTGCTCGAGGTCGCCTGCCCGCAATGCGGCAACCGGCACGGCTGAGCGCAAACTTCCTTTCCAGTGCAAATAAACTTGGCAGTTCGAGCGCGCCGTGCCGCCCGCGGCGATTCCGCGCAACCTATTGCGACTTATAATAAATCAAACTTGGCGCGGAGATTGCTCCCGCTTTGCCAAAGAGGGATCGCCGGTCGCCGAAGCGCAGGCGCAGTCCGGCACGGGCACAGCGAGGGAGAGACTCCATGGCCAATCTTCTGTGGCTGCAAGGCGGCGCCTGTTCCGGCAACACGATGTCGTTCCTCAATGCCGAGGAGCCGAGCGCCTGCGATCTCGTCACCGATTTCGGCATCAACGTGCTGTGGCATCCCTCGCTCGGCATGGAGCTCGGCGACAATCTCCAAGCGATGCTGCGGGCGCTGGTCTCCGGCGAGATGCCGCTCGACATCTTCGTCTTCGAGGGCACGGTCGTGAACGCGCCGAACGGCACCGGGCAGTGGAACCGCTTCGCCGGCCGCCCGATGAAGGATTGGGTGCGCGATCTCTCCAATATCGCCGGCTATGTGGTGGCGATCGGCGACTGCGCGACCTGGGGCGGCATCCCGGCGACGGCGCCGAACCCGTCCGAGAGCCAGGGCCTGCAGTTCCTCAAGCGCGACCATGGCGGCTTTCTCGGCAAGGCCTTCAAGTCGAAGGCCGGCCTGCCGGTCATCAATGTCCCCGGCTGCCCGGCGCATCCGGACTGGATCACGCAGATCGTCGTCGCGGTCGCCACCGGCCGCGGCGGCGATCTCGCCCTCGACGACTTCCAGCGCCCGAAAACCTTCTTCACGAGCTTCACGCAGACCGGCTGCACCCGCAACATGCACTTCGCCTACAAGGTCTCGGCGACCGAGTTCGGCCAGCGCAAGGGCTGCCTGTTCTACGACCTCGGCTGCCGCGGGCCGATGACCCACAGCCCGTGCAACCGGATCCTGTGGAACCGCCAGTCCTCCAAGACGCGCGCCGGCATGCCGTGCCTCGGCTGCACCGAGCCGGAGTTCCCGTTCTTCGATCTCGCGCCCGGCACCGTCTTCAAGACGCAGACGGTGATGGGCGTGCCCAAAGACATGCCGAGCGGCGTCGACAAGACCGGCTACATCAAGCTCACCGCCGCCGCCAAGGCCGCCGCGCCGCGCTGGGCCGAAGAAGACATCTTCGTCGTCTGACCCGTCTTTCATTTCCGCTTCGGAGTGCTGCCGCCATGAGTGCTGCTGCCGTTCAAACGCTCGACATCTCGCCGGTCGGACGCGTCGAGGGCGATCTCGATGTCCGGGTCGATATCCAGGACGGGGTGATCGTCAATTCCTGGACCCAGGCCGAGCTGTTCCGCGGCTTCGAGGTCATCCTGCGCGACAAGGATCCGCAGGCCGGCCTCGTCGTCACGCCGCGCGCCTGCGGCATCTGCGGCGCCTCGCACCTGACCTGCGCCGCCTGGGCGCTCGACACCGCCTGGGCGACCACCGTGCCGCGCAACGCCATCCTCGCGCGCAATCTCGGACAGCTCGTGGAAAGCCTGCAGAGCCTGCCGCGGCACCACTACGGCCTCTTCATGATCGACTTCACCAACAAGAACTATGCGAAGTCGCCCTACTACGCCGAGGCGGTGCGCCGCTGGGCGCCGTTCACCGGCACCAATTACGAGATCGGTGTCACCATTTCCGGCCGCCCGGTCGAGATCTACGCCCTGCTCGGCGGCCAGTGGCCGCATTCGAGCTACATGGTGCCGGGCGGGGTGATGTGCGCCCCGACGCTCACCGACGTCACCCGCGCCTGGTCGATCCTCGAGCACTTCCGGCGCAACTGGATCGAGCCGATCTGGCTCGGCTGCACGATGGAGCGCTACGAGGAGATCAAGTCCTACGACGACTTCCTCGCCTGGCTCGACGAGAAGCCCGAGCACGCCAATTCCGACCTCGGCCTGTACTGGCGGATGGGCAAGGACATCGGCCTCGACAAGTATGGCCGCGGCCTCGGCAGCTTCGTCAGCTGGGGCTACCTGCCGCACGAGGACAAGTACAACAAGCCGACGATCGAAGGGCGCAACGCCGCCCTGATCATGAAGAGCGGCGTCTACGACGGCGCCACCGGCACCTTCAAGCCGATGGACCAAGCCTATACGCGCGAGGATACATTGCATGCCTGGTACGACGAGCCGGGCGGCCTGCATCCCTTCGACCGCACCACGAATCCGACGCTGAACAACAGCGTCGACATAGGCGGCAAGTATTCCTGGTCGACCGCCGTGCGGCACGACCAGAACGGTCGCCTCGAGGCCGGGCCGCTGGCGCGCCAGATCATCGCCGGCGGCACGCATGGCGAGGCTTGGCAGCATTACGATCCGCTCGTCCTCGACATGTATCGCAAGATGGGCGGCGCCAGCGTGCTGCTGCGCCACTTCGCCCGCATGCACGAATGCGCGAAGATCTATCGCGAGATCGAGCGCAACCTGCGCGAGCTCAGGCTGAACGATCCCTGGTACATCAAGCCGACCGAGAGGGACGGCCGCGGCTGGGGGGCCACCGAGGCCATTCGCGGCGCGCTCTGCCACTGGATCGAGGTCCGCGGCGGCAAGATCAAGAACTACCAGATCATCGCGCCCACGACCTGGAACGTCGGCCCCCGCTCGGGCAGCGATGCGCGCGGGCCCATGGAGGAGGCGTTGATCGGAACGCCGATTGCCGACCCGCACGATCCGGTGGAAGTTGGACACGTGTGCCGATCCTACGATTCCTGTCTGGTCTGCACGGTGCATGCCCACGATGCGACAAGCGGCGAGGAACTGGCACGGTTCAGAACAGCCTGAATCATCGCCAGACGTTTCACAGGCTGTGACGGACTCCCGCCCGGTCGGGCCGGCGCGCGGGACAGGATCGAGCTGTGCCAAGAGCGCCATGACCGGGAACAAAGAGGAGGATGTACTCAAGCGGATCGGCGAGATGCTCGCGGACGGCCTCGTCACCCAGACCGAGCCGTTCCCCGAGACCGAAAAGGAGTTTGCCGCCATCCTCGTCGAGCTGCGCCAGCTGAATGCGCAGGACCTCGAGCAGAAGCTGGTGATCAGCGGCTTCGTCGATCACCCCTACGGCCCGGACCGGCAGCGCTGCCTGGAATGCATGTACTACCTCGTGCATCGCCGCTGGTGCGACCTGCCGGAGCTGTCCGTTCCCGTAGAGCCGGACTGGTGGTGCAGGCTATGGCGGATCTGAGCGAGGTTTCCGGCGCCGCGGCCGGCGACGAGGCGCTGCGGGGGCAGATCCAAGTGCTTCTCGCCGGCGGGCTCGTCGTGGAAGCCTTTCCGCGCGCCGACACGCACGAGGAGGTTCTGGCCATCACGGCGCTTCTGCAGGCCGCGAGCAGCCTCGAGCAGAAGCTCGCCATCGCCGGCTTCACCCTGACCCCGGTCGAGCACGGCGGCATCGCGCAGGCCTGCGAGACCTGCATGTACTACCTCGTCCACCGCCGCTTCTGCGAGCTGCCGGAGCTCGACGTGCCGGTCGAGCCGGAATGGTCCTGCCGCCTCTGGCGCATCTGAGGGCGGGTCATGATCGCGGTCATCGGCTGCGGCAACACCAATCGCTCCGACGACGGGGCGGGCCCCTTCGTGATCCGCGCGCTCCGAGCGCGGGAAGGCCTGCCGGATGCGGTGCGGCTGCTCGATGCCGGAACCGACGGCATCGCCGTGATGTTCGCGGCCCGTGGCTGCGATGCGCTGATCCTCGTCGACGCCTGCCGGCCGCTCGGCGAGCCAGGCGCGGTCTACGAAGTCCCGGGCGAGGAGCTGGAGCGCTCGTACGAGCCGTCGCTGAACCTGCACGATTTCCGCTGGAACCATGCGCTCCACGCCGGGCGGCAGATCTATCGCGAGGAATTCCCGAAGGAGGTCGCCGTCTACCTGATCGAGGCCGGGACTCTCGAGCTCGGCCTCGCGCTCACGCCGGCCGTCGAGCGTGCCGCTACCCTCGTCGCCGAGCGCATCGCCGGCCGCCTTCGCGGCCTGTGCACCGAAGCGGCGCAGCCGTGAACGAGCCGGTCCGCATGGCGATCCGGCGCGGCAGCCTGCATCTCGGCCGGGCCGCTTACGCGCGCCACTTCGACGGATTGCAGGCGGTCGTCCTCTTGCGCGACGGACCGGACCTGCTGGTGCTGCCCGTCCGCCATGCCGCGGCCGGCGGATACGTGCTGAAGCTGCGAAACAGCGCCGGCGACCGCGTCGTCGCCGCGGCGGACTTCTTCCGCGCCAACGGCATTGCCGACGAGGAAGCGCGCGAGCTTTCGGCGCGCTGGGATGAGCAGCACGCCGCCCTGCGGGCCGCCTCCGCGTTCGACTGAGATTTTCTGCCCGCCTCGACAATCATGTTGCCAGGATCGCGTATCTCGTTATCATAATGACAACAAGATAAGCGCACTGGGGAGGATGGGCTGTGCCCGCCGAGCGCTACCTCGATCAGCTGCGCGTCGCGCTGGAGACGGCCGAGGATCCGGCGACTCCCCCGACCGAGCGGGCCGAGATGCTGATGGAGATCGCCATCGGCCTGCAGGTCCGCCCCAAGAGCCGCGAGCAGCTCGAGGCCGCGGTGACCCTCTACGACCGTGCGCTGCTCGTCTGCCCTCCCGAAGACGCGCTGCTGGCGGCGCGCATCGGCGCGCGCAAGGCGACGGCGCTGCAGGCCCTGCCGGACGCCGGGACCGATCATCTCGAGGCCGCGCACGAAGCACTGGAAGCCGCGCTGCCCACCCTGCGCCGGGCGGGCGAGCCGGAGGAGATCGCCGAGGCGGACATGAATCTCGGCGTCGTCCTGCAAGGCCTCGCCGGCAGCGGCCGGGCGCGCATCACCGACGCCATCGCCGCCTACCAGCGGGCGCTCAGGACCTTCGATCGCGGACGCTTTCCGAAGGAATATGCGATCCTGCAGAACAACATCGCCACCGCGTTCCTGTCGATCCCGCTGAGCGACGAGCGCGCCAAGATGCGCGAGGCGCTGGCCGTCCAGGCCTTCGAGGAGGGCCTGAAGGTGGTCAACCTCATCGACCACCCGTCGGAATACGCGATGCTGCAGAACAATCTCGGCAACGCGCTGCAATACGTCTCCTCGAGCCACACGGTCGAGAACAATCTGCGCGCCCTGGATGCCTATGACCAGGCGCTCAAGGTGCGGACCCGCGAGGCCGCGCCCGTCGAATACGCCAACACCATCGCCAACCGTGCCAATTGCCTGTGGAACCTGCCGGACGATCCGGAGAATCCGGAGCTTGGTAATCGGAAGAATCTGCGCGCCGCGCGCGATCTCTATGGCGAGGCGCGCGAGATCTTCTCGGCGCACGGCGAGACGGACAAGGCGCGCATCGTCGGCGAGGCCTTCGTGCAGCTCGAGCGGGAGCTGCTGGCCGCCGCGCGCGGCAACGGCGATGCGCGCTTCGAGCATGTCAACTGACCGGCGCCGGCCGGTCCAGAGGGGACGCGAGACAGGCATGACCGTACCGACATTACTCGACGCCGGGCTGTCCCTCGTCTGCGGCGGCGTCGGGGCGCTGATCGGCGGCGCCCTCGGCGGCATCGCCACCGGCGGCAAGGCGCTCGGCAACCAGCTCGCCGCCTTCATGGGCGCCTTCTACGGGCCGCTCGCCGGCTTCACCGGCGTCGCCGCCGGCCTCGTCATCCTGGCGCTGATCGCCTGAGGGAGCCGACCGCATGCTGGATATGGTCAAGAGCTCCGCAGGCCTGTTCTTCCAGGGCAGGCTGTTCGCCGATACCCCGCGCGCCCTGATGCAGCTCTGTATCGGCATCGGCGTCGCCTTCGTGCTGTTTCTCGCGCTGGCTTTCGCCGGGCTGCCGCTCTGGGTCGCGGGCCTCGTCGCGGGCGCCGGCGGCGGCGCGCTGCAGCCCGTCCTGTTCAAGAACCTGCGCTACCGCTAGCCATGAACGCGCTCGGCCCCGCACCCCCGAACGAGGACAGCCTCGCTGTCCTGACCGGGGATATCGCGCGGCTCGAGGCGGTGCTCGACGGCTTCGACGAGACGCCGCGCAATGCGGCGATCGCCTATCGCGGCGCCCTCGAGGCGCTGCACGGCGAGGCCCTGCGGCGCATGGTCCGTTCGCTGAAGCGCGATCCGGCGGCGATGGCGGCCTTGAAGGAAGCCGCGGCCGACGAGATCGTCTACGCGGTGCTGCGGCACTTCGGCATCCTGAGGCCCAGCCTCGGCGAGCGCGTCGAAGCGGCGCTCGACAGCGTCCGGCCCATGCTCGCCTCGCATGGCGGCAGCGTCGAGCTCGTCGGCATCGAGCCGCCGGCGATCGAGGTGCGCTTCACTGGCGCCTGCGACGGCTGCCCGGCCTCCTCGCTCACCTTCCATGCCGGAGTGAAGAAGGCGATCGAGGACGCCTGTCCGGAGATTACCGAGATCCTGCAGGTGAAGGGCCGGTCCGGCGGCGCGACGGCCGATCAGGGGCGCTTCGTCAGCCCGTTCGCGCTCGGCACGTTCGGCGACTGGCACGACGTCTGCCGCCTCACCGACATCCCCGACGGCGCGATCCGCCGCACCGAGATTGCCGGTGGGCGCGTGATCCTGTTCCGCCGCGGCGCCGTCGTCACCTGCTTCGAGGATGCCTGCGCCCATCTCGGCCTCGAGCTCGGCTCGGGCGAGATTGCCGACGGCATCATCACCTGCCCGCGTCACGGCTTCCAGTACGATCTTTCGAGCGGCGAGTGCCTGACGGCACCCGAGGTGCAGCTGCAGTCGCACGCGGTGAAGGTCACCGGCGTGCGCGTCGAGGTGAGGCTCACGCGATGAGTCTCAGGGTCTCGCTCGCTCCGAAGCATGCCACCGCCGGCCCGCTGCCGATCGCGCCGGATGCACCGGCGCCGCTGCTCGATCCGCGCGGCGCGAAAATCATCCTCGGCGGGCTCCGCGCCGATGCGCTCGTGACGCCCATCGCGCCCGCCCCCGATACCCTGTTCGGGCCGCGCGGCGTCTGTCTCGCCGGACCGGATGGGCCGCTGTTCGTCAGCGATACCGGCCACCACCGGCTGCTCGTCTGGCGCGGGATCCCGCAGGCCGACGGCACCCCGGCCGATCTCCTGATCGGCCAGCCCGATTTCGGCCACGAGGGACGGAACGCCAAGGGGCCGGTCGGTTCCGCGACGCTCAATGTGCCGACCGGCGTCGGCGCCGAGAACGGCGTGCTCGCCGTCGCCGACGCCTGGAACCATCGCGTGCTTCTCTGGCACGGCTATCCGGATCGCAGCAACCGCCCCGCCGACGTCGTGCTCGGCCAGGGTGATTTCGGGGAAAGCCTCGCCAATCGCGGTGGTGACCGGCCGCGCGCCGATACGCTCAACTGGTGCTACGGGGTCGCCATCGCGGGGGGACGCCTGTTCGTCGCCGATACCGGCAACCGCCGCGTCCTCGTGTGGGATGCGATCCCGACCCGCAATGGCGAGCCGGCCGATCTGGTCCTCGGCCAGCGGGATTTCTTCTGCCGCGACGAGAATGCCGGCAGGGGCGCGAGCGCTTTCGGCATGCGCTGGCCGCATGCGATCGCCTGCGCTGGCGGCGCCCTGTTCGTCGCCGATGCCGGCAACAACCGAATCATGCGCTGGGATGGGCTCCCGCAGACAAATGGCGCGCCGTGCGATGCGGTCCTCGGCCAGAGCCGGATGAACGAGGTCGACAACAATCAGGGCCGATACTTCCCGAGCGCACGGGCGCTCAACATGCCCTACGGCCTCGCCGTCGCGGGTGACCATATCCTCGCCGCCGACACCGCCAATTCGCGCATCGTGGCGTGGGACGCGAAGGATCTTTCCACCGGCGCGGCCGCGAGCCGGCTCGCCGGTCAGGCTGGCTTTTCCGACAAGGGCGACAATCGCTGGGGCGTGCCCACGCGCGACAGTTTTTGCTGGCCCTACGGCGTCGCGACCTGTGGCCGCCGGCTCGCGATCGCCGATTCCGGCAACAACCGCGTGCTGCTTTGGGACCTCGCGCCATGAGCGCCCCGGTGACCATCGGCGACATCGCCGCGCTGGAGATCCGGGTGCGCGGCCGCGTGCAGGGCGTCGGCTTCCGGCCCACCGTCTGGCAGCACGCGCAGGCGCTCGGCCTCGCGGGCGACGTCCGGAACGACGGCGAGGGCGTGCTGATCCGCGCGCGGGGCCCGCGCGCCGCGATCGAGGTGCTTCTCGACCGCTTGCGGCGCGTGCCGCCGCCGCTGGCGAGGCTCGACGGGATCGAGCAGTCCGCGTTCACGGGCGACCTCGCCGATGGATTTCGCATCCTCGAGAGCGTCGCCGGCGCCGCGCGAACGCAGATCGCGCCGGACGCCCGCCTCTGCGCTGACTGCGCAGCCGAGATCACCGACCCCTTCGCGCGCCGCTACCGCTACCCGTTCACGACCTGCACGCATTGCGGACCGCGCCTGTCGATCGTCACCGGCATTCCCTACGACCGCGCGCAGACGACGATGCGCGACTTTCCGCTTTGCCCGGCCTGCGCCGCCGAATATACCGATCCGGCGGACCGTCGCTTCCATGCCGAGACCACCGCCTGCCATGCCTGCGGCCCGCGCGCCCGGCTGATCCGCCTCGACGGCCGCGCCGCGAGCTTCGACCAGCACTCGATGCTCGACGACGTCGACGCGGTCTGCGGGCTCCTGCAGAAAGGCGAGATCGTCGCCATAAAAGGGCTCGGCGGCTACCACCTCGCCTGCGACGCGACCAAGCCGGCGGTCGTCGAGCGGCTGCGGGCCTTGAAGCGGCGCGACACGAAACCGTTCGCGCTGATGGCGCGCGATACGGAGATCATCCGCCGCTACTGCGCCCTGTCCGAGACCGAGGAACGCTGCCTCGCGAGCCCGGAAGCGTCGATCGTGCTCCTGCGGGCGACCGGGCCCGAGCTGCTGCCCGACGCCGTCGCCCCGGGCCTCGGCACGCTCGGCTTCATGCTGCCGACGACGCCGCTGCACCATCTCGTCCTGCGCCGGATGAACCGGCCATTGGTGATGACGAGCGCCAACCTCTCGGAAGAGCCGCAGGTGACGGACGACGACGAGCTCGCCGCACGCCTCGGCGGGATCGCCGCCTGGGCCCTCGTGCACGACCGGCCGATCGCCAACGGTATCGATGATTCCGTGGTCCGCGCGCGCGACGGCACGGTGCGCGTCCTGCGCCGGGCGCGCGGCCATGCGCCGGCGCCCATCCCGCTGCCGCCGGGGTTCGAGAATGCGCCCGATCTGCTCGCCTATGGCGGCGAGCTGAAGGCGACTTTTTGCCTGGTGAAGGACGGGCAAGCGATCCTCTCCCAGCACCAGGGCGATCTTGAGGACGCACGCACTTTTGCCGACTACGAGAAGACTCTTTCGCTCTACGCAAAGCTCTTCTCGCACGAGCCTTCGGCGCTCGCCGCCGATCTGCATCCCGAATATCTGTCGACCAAGCTCGCGCACAGGCGTGCGGGCGACGAGCGCCTGCCCCTCGTCGAGGTGCAGCATCATCACGCGCATGTCGCCGCGTGCCTCGCCGAGAACGACCGCCGCCTCGATGCGCCGCCGGTGCTCGGCATCGCGCTCGACGGCCTCGGCTTCGGCGATGACGGCACGATCTGGGGCGGCGAGTTCCTGCTCGCCGATTATCGGGCCTATCAGCGGCTCGGCACCTTCAAGCCGGTGGCGATGCCGGGCGGGGCGAAGGCCGTCCGCGAACCCTGGCGCAATCTCTACGCCCACCTCATGGCCGAGATCGGCTGGGCCGAGCTGACGCTCAATTTCGGCGAGCTCGAGCTCTATCGCGATCTCGCCGGCCGGCCGCGGCCCATGCTCGACGCGATGCTGAGATCGGCGACCAACGCGCCGCTCGCGTCCTCATGCGGGCGCCTGTTCGATGCCGTCGCCGCGGCGCTCGGCATTTGCCGCGAGCGCCAGGGCTATGAGGGCGAGGCGGCGGCGCGGCTCGAGGCGATCGTCGATCCCGAGGCGCTGCACGAGGAGCCCGAAACCCTCGCCTACCCCTTCACGATCCCGCGCCTGCGCGGGTCCGGGCTCCCCTACATCGAGCCGAAGGCGTTTTGGAACGCCATTCTCGGCGATCTCCTGCTCGGCACGCCGCCGGGTGTCATCGCCGCCCGGTTCCATCGCGGCCTCGCCCGCGCGATCGCGGCGATGACGGAGAAGCTCGCGGGTCGCGACGCGAAGTCCGGCGCGCGCTTCGACACCGTCGCGCTCACAGGCGGCTGCTTCCACAACGAGGTGCTTCGCGCCGAAGTCGAGCGGCTGCTCGCCGAACGCCAATTCCACGTCCTTACGCATGCGGCCGTACCCGCCGGCGACGGCGGCCTCGCGCTCGGCCAGGCGGCGATCGCCGCCGCGCGTCTCATGGGAGGAGCGACATGTGCCTCGGCATCCCTGGCCGCATCGTGAAGATCGACGATGCGGAGAAGAAGCTCGCCACCGCCGACGTCGGCGGCATCAAGCGGCAGGTGAACATCGCCTGCATCGTCGGCGACGGGTGCGAGCCCGAAAGCTGCATCGGCGACTGGGTGCTGATCCATGTCGGCTTCGCGATGAGCCGCATCGACGAGCAGCAGGCCGCCGAGACGCTGAAGATCCTGACCGAGCTCGGCGAGGCGCAGGCGGAAATGGAAGCGATGCGGCTCTCGCCACAACACGCGTGAGGGTGCCATGGCCAGCGAAAGCGAACTGAAGGGACTCTATCCGTTCCTGCACGGGACGGCCCAGGATCCGGAAAAGCTCGACGCGGCGCTCAAGCATTCCGTCGCCGAGAAGGCGCGGGAGTCGCGCGACACCAATGAGCGCTTCTTCGGCGGACAGGCGGAGACCCTCGTCGCCGCCGCCAGGGCCGTCGCCGGCGTCTATCGCCGCGGCGGCAGGCTGTTCTCGATGGGCAATGGCGGCTCGAGCTGCGATGCCTCCCATGTCGCGGTCGAGTTCGTCCACCCGATCACCGCCGGCCGGCCGGCGCTGGCGGCGATCAATCTCGTCGCCGACCTCGCAATGATCTCGGCCGTCGGCAACGATCTCGGCTTCGAGCATGTGTTCGTGCGCCAGGTGGTGGCGCAGGCGCGGGCCGGGGACGGCCTCGTCGGCATCTCGACCAGCGGCAACTCGAACAACCTCATCGCCGCCTTCGCCAAGGCCAAGGAGATGGGGCTCGTCACCATCGGCCTCGCCGGCGGCGACGGCGGCCGGATGAAATCGTCCGGCGTCGTCGACCATTGCCTGATCGTGCCCTCCTCCTCGATCCACCGCGTCCAGGAGTGCCACGTCGCCGCCTACCACATCCTCTGGGATCTCGTGCACACGCTGCTCGCCGACGACCGCGGCTCGGCGCAGGCGAAGGAGGCGGCGGCATGAAGTACGTCGACGAGTTCCGCGACCGCGAGAAGGCGCGCGCGCTCGTGCGCGAGATCGAGCCGCTGGCCAAAGCCGTCGCCGACGCGAAGCAGCGCCCGATCCAGATCATGGAGGTGTGCGGCGGGCACACGCACTCGATCTTCCGCTATGGCATCGAGGGCATGCTGCCGGCCGAGATCGAGCTCGTGCACGGGCCGGGCTGCCCGGTCTGCGTGCTGCCGATGGGCCGCGTCGACGACTGCCTCGCCATCGCCGAGCGGCCGGAGGTGATCTTCACCACATTCGGCGACGCGATGCGGGTGCCGGGCTCGAAGAAGAGCCTCCTGCAGGCCAAGGCCGACGGCGCCGACATCCGCATGGTCTATTCGCCGATGGACGCGCTGGCGCTGGCACGCGCCAATCCCGACCGCGAGGTGGTCTTCTTCGGCATCGGCTTCGAGACGACGATGCCGTCGACCGCGCTTACCGTGCTGCGCGCCGAGGCCGAGGGGGTGCGCAACTTCTCGGTCTTCTGCAACCACATCACCATCGTGCCGACGATCAAGGCGATCCTCGACAGCCCCGACCTGCACCTCGACGGCTTCCTCGGACCGGGCCACGTGTCGATGGTGATCGGCACGGCGCCCTACGAGTTCATCGCCCGCTTTTATCGCCGGCCGATGGTCGTCGCCGGCTTCGAGCCGCTCGACGTGCTGCAGTCGATCTGGATGGTGCTCGAGCAGATCCGCGACAGCCGCTGCGAGATCGAGAACCAGTACGCCCGCGTCGTGCCGGACGCCGGCAATGCGCCGGCGCTCGCCGCCGTCGCCCGCGTCTACGAGCTGCGGGAGTTCTTCGAATGGCGCGGGCTCGGCTCGATCGACCATTCCGGCGTGCGGATGCGCGAGGCCTATGCCGGCTTCGACGCCGAGCGGAAGTTCGCCGTGCCGAACATCCGCATCGCCGATCCGAAATCCTGCCAGTGCGGCGAAGTGCTGAAAGGCGTCATCAAGCCCTGGCAGTGCAAGGTGTTCGGCACCGCCTGCACGCCGGAGACGCCACTGGGGGCGCTGATGGTGTCCACCGAGGGCGCCTGCTCGGCCTATTACCAGTACGGCGGCGTCCGGCAGAAGGCGGCCGTCGCATGAACATGATGTCGTTCAGGGCGCCCCGCCGGCAAGGCCGGCTGCATGTCCCGAAAGTCACGCTCGCCCATGGCGGCGGCGGCAAGGCGATGCGCGATCTCGTCGACGACGTGTTCGTCACCGCCTTCGACAATCCGCTCCTCGCCCCGCTCGAGGATCAGGCGCGCCTCGATCTCGGCGAGCTGTGCAGGCTGGGCGACCGGCTCGCCTTCACGACCGATTGCTTCGTCGTCGCGCCGCTCGAGTTTCCCGGCGGCGACATCGGCAAGCTGGCCGTATGTGGAACCGTGAACGACCTCGCGGTCGGCGGCGCGAAGCCGCTCTTTCTCTCCTGCGCGGCGATCATCGAGGAAGGCGTCGAGGTCGACCTGTTGCGCCGTATCGCCCACTCCATGGCCGAGGCGGCCGAGCAAGCCGGCGTGCGCATCGTCACCGGCGATACCAAGGTGGTCGAGAAGGGCAGCTGCGATCGCCTGTTTCTCACCACGACCGGCATTGGGGTGATCCGCAGCGTGATCGATCTCGGCGCGCATCGCGCCCGGCCCGGCGACGCCGTTCTCGTCAATGGCCGCCTCGGCGATCACGGCGCCGCCATCCTCGGCGCGCGCGGCGACATGGTGCTCGACAGCCCGATCATGAGCGACTGCGCGCCGCTGGACGGCCTCATAGACGAACTTCTCGCCGCCGCGCCGAGTACCCGCCTCCTGCGCGACGCGACCCGCGGCGGCCTTGCCTCCGTGCTCAACGAGCTCGCCGAAGCCTCGCAGGTAGCGATCTCGATCAGCGAGGAGCTGACGCCGATCGCGGGCGAAGTAAAGGCCTTTTGCGAGATCCTCGGCCTCGATCCGCTCTACCTCGCCAACGAGGGTAAGATCGTCGCGGTCGTGCCGGCCGAGGACGCGGGCAGAGCGCTCGCCGCCATGCGCGCGCACGAATACGGCCACGGCGCGTGCCGAATCGGCACCGTGACCGACGGCGCCCCGGGCCGGGTCACGATGAAAACCTGCTTCGGCGGCGAGCGCATCGTCGACATGCTGGTCGGCGACCAGCTGCCGCGGATCTGCTGAAGGCCGCCAGATGCACGAGCTCGGCATCACCCGCAACATCGTCGCCATCGTCGCCAATGCGGCACGCGGACGGCGGGTCCGGCGCGTGACGGTCGAGGTCGGCCAGCTCTCGGGCGTCATGGCCGACGCGATGGCCTTCTGCTTCGATGTCGTCGCCGAGGGGACCGCGCTCGAGGGCGCGACGCTCGAGATCCGCGAGGTGCCGGGGCGGGCGCGCTGCAATGCCTGCGGCGCCGAATTTCTCACGCCGAACCTGTTCACCGCCTGCGCCTGCGGCAGCCGCGACGCCACGCGGACCGGCGGTGACGAGCTGAAGGTCAAGACCATGGAACTCGAGGAGGCGGCGTGATGTGCACCACATGTGGCTGCGGCGCGGGAGCCGTCGCCAGCCTTCACGATCTGCAGACCGGCGTCACGACGCCGCTCGACGCGCATGCCGACGAGCATGTCCATGCCGACGGCACGCGCCATCGGCACGCGCATCCGCACGATCACCACGCGCATGATCACGACCACCACGACCACCACCACGATCATGCCGACTCCCACCACCACCACGGGCACGACCATCAGCACGGGCATGCTCATGCGCATGATCATCACCACGGCGGTCACCGCCACGAGGCGCCGCCGCGTGCAGAGGTAGTCGACCTCGAAGCGCGCCTCCTCGCCAAGAACGACGCGCTCGCCGCGCGCAACCGCGCCTGGTTCGCCGGCCGCGAGATTCTCGCCGTCAACCTCGTCAGCGCGCCGGGCGCCGGAAAAACCACGCTGCTCGAGCGCACCATCCGCGATCTTTCGGGCGAGCTGCCGATCTACGTCGTCGAGGGCGACCAGGCGACGAGCCGCGACGGCGAGCGCATCCGCGCCGCCGGCGCGCCGGCCGTCCAGGTCAATACCGGCTCGGGCTGCCATCTCGAGGCGGACATGGTGGCGCACGGCCTCAATGCGCTGAAGCCGCCGGCCGGCTCGGTGGTCATGATCGAGAACGTCGGCAACCTCGTCTGCCCTGCCCTGTTCGATCTCGGCGAGCGCGCCAAGGTGGCGATCCTCTCGGTCACCGAGGGCGACGACAAGCCGCTGAAATATCCGCACATCTTCCAGGCGGCCGAGATCGCGATCCTCAACAAGATCGATCTTCTGCCGCATGTCGACTTCGACGTCGGCGCGGCGATCGCCAATGCGCTGCGGGTCAATCCGACGATCACCGTCCTGCGCCTCTCGGCGCGCACGGGAGAAGGACTCGATGCCTGGTACGGCTGGCTACGCCGGGAGGCGGCGAGTGCGCGGCAAGCGGCGCTCGCCTGACGGCGCCGGCGCGACACTGTCGAGAAACGGGAGAGAGGAGAAGGACGATGCAGGGAAAGCTTCGAACCATCGTGTTGGCGGCCGTTCTGGCGGGCACGCTCGCAACGCCGGCGCTCGCCCATGTCGGCGTCGGCGACCATGGCGGCCTCGCGCACGGCTTCATGCATCCGCTCGGCGGCCTCGACCATATTTTGGCGATGGTCGCGGTCGGCATGCTCGCCGCCCACCTCGGCGGCGGGGCCATGTGGCTCGTGCCGGCGGCCTTCATCGGTATGATGACGCTCGGGGGCGTGCTGGGCTTCGCAGGCGTTCCGCTGCCCTTCGTCGAGCAGGGGATCGCGCTCTCGGTCATCGTTCTCGGCGTTCTCGTCGCGCTCGGCGTCGGCATGCCGACCGCGCTCGCCATGGGCATCGTCGGCGTCTTCGCCGTCTTCCACGGCCACGCGCACGGCACCGAATTGCCGGACGGCAGCGCGCCGGCCGCTTATGCCGCGGGCTTCATTCTCGCGACGGCGCTGCTGCACGCGGCCGGTATCGGCCTCGGGATCGCAATCGAGCGCCTCGCAGCGCGCTCCAGGGTGTGGACGACGCGGATGGTCGGCGCCGTCATGGCACTGCTCGGAGTTTCGCTGTTCGCCCAATGAGGGCTCGCCCGCCGCATTGAAGGGGCGATTTGTCGGCCTCCGGCCGGTGCTTGCCGGCCGGAGGACCGCCGTCTCCGCCCGGGCGGATCGGTTCCGCAGCCCCGGCTTCGGCCCGCCGCTCCTTTTCGGCTACGAATGAAACGCGAAATCGGCCCGGCTCCCCGGGGCCGGAGCTTGCGCAGCCGGACGCCAGCCGAGCGCCAGCACTCGGAAAATGACGCCGATCGCCCGTGCACGAAAGCCGGCCCCGGGACGCAAACGGCTCGCCGTAAGCCTCCGGGATGTCGTTACAATTCCCGGCTTTCTCAGTCGTCGGCCGCGGATGAGCATCGGCAGCTTCCTCCCCTCGAAGACGACGCTCCGCGAGTACCTCCCTCCCATCTTCGGCACCGGCCGGCGAGAACAATGCGCCCTGTGAGAGAGCACGGCCGGGGCCTTCCAGGACCCGCGGCGAAGCCGCCGATCGAGGCGAGAACAGGCGGAAGCTTGGGTACCGTGGATTTCCGTCGCAACGTTATTTACGCTATTTGGAGCGTCGACCTTGGGAGAGGGAGCCGGCCATGCAAGTGCGTCGTATCTTCGCGAGCGTTCCACCGGCGACTTCGGACACCCAGCCTAACCTGCTTCCGAGCCGCCGCCTTGTTCTCGCGGGGCTCGGCGCCGCCGGTCTGTCGCCCGCGCTCCTCGGCGCCGGACGCGCTCGTGCAGCCGGCCCGCAGGTCGTTATGGCCAACTGGGGCGGCGACGCGCAGCGGGCCTTCGCGGCCACCTTCGTCCCGCACTACGACAAGGTGACGGGCGGCAAGATGATCCTCGACGGCGCCGGCCCGAGCAACGGCAAGATCCGGGCGATGGTCGAATCCGGCAACGTCACCTGGGACATCTGCGACGGCGGCGCCGCCGCCATCGGCGAGCTCGGCATCAAGCTCGGCCTGCTCGAGCCGATCGACTACTCGGTCGTCGACCGCAGCAAGGTCATTCCGGAATTCGTGTTCGACTACGGCGTCGGCAACTACTTCTTCAGCTTCGTGATGGCCTGGAACACCGAGTCCATCAGACGCGGCCGTCGCCGGCGGACTTCTTCGACATCGCCAAGTATCCGGGGCGACGGATGGTGCGCAAGGATCCGCAGCCGATGCTGGAGCTCGCGCTGATGGCCGACGGGGTCGCCCCCGACAAGCTCTATCCCCTCGACCGCGAGCGGGCGCTCGCCAAGATCGCCTCGATCAAGGAGCATCTGCTGTTCTGGGAGACCGGCAGCCAGGGCCAGGACATTCTGCGCAGCGGCGAGGCCGTGATGGGCTGGCTCTGGCACACCCGCGCCAACGTGCTGAAAAAACAGACGGGCGGCCGCATCGACTGGGCCTTCCCGGGCGGCGTGCTCGTCGCCGGCTGCTGGGTGGTGCCGAAGGGCAACCCGGCCGGCAAGGCGGCGATGGCGGCGATCCGCACGATGCAGGACCCCGAGCCGCAGGTGAAGCTGCTCGCCGAGCTCGGCATGGGGCCGTCCAACCCGGAGGCGCAGCAGAGCGTGCCGCCGGAGCTGCGGGCGATCAACCCGACATCGCCCGAGAACGCCGCCGTTCAGGCGAAGATGAACTTCGACTGGTGGATGAAGAACTACGCGGACACCCAGCGCCGCTACGTCGACATGATCGCATCGTGAGGCGCGCGGCCTAGCGGGCCGGCCGTCGTCGCCGGGCAGCGGTCGAGGGCGCCGATGCGCATCGTCGCTCGCAGCGCGCAAGGGAGCACGGACCGGTTCCCGAACCGCCGTCGCATCGCATGAGCCTGCGCGTCGACCACCTCTCGGCCGACTATGGCAGCACGCGGGTGCTTGCCGACGTCTCGTTCCAGGTCGACCGCGGGCAGTTCCTCACCGTGCTCGGGCCGTCCGGCTCCGGCAAGACGACGCTGCTCTCGGTGCTCGCCGGCTTCGTGCGGGCGTCCGCCGGCAGCATCAGCTTCGACGGCCTCCCGATCGGCGAGCTGGCGCCCGAGAAGCGCGACTTCGGCATGGTCTTCCAGGGTTATGCGCTGTTCCCGCACCTGTCGCTGGCCGACAATGTCGCGTTCCCCTTGCGAATCCGCCGCTGGCCCGCCGCGCAGATCGCCGAAGCAGTGGACAAGGCGCTCGATGCGGTGCACCTGCGCGGCTTCGCGCATCGCCTACCGACGGCGGTGTCCGGCGGTCAGCAGCAGCGCGCGGCGCTCGCACGCGCGCTCGTCTTCAAGCCGCGCGTGGTGCTGCTCGACGAGCCCCTCAGCGCCCTCGACAGGAGCCTGCGATCGGAGATGCAGGCCGAGATCAGCGAGCTGCACCGGCGCTTCGGCCTGACCGTCGTCTACGTGACGCACGACCAGACCGAGGCGCTGTCGATGTCGGACCAGATCGTCATCCTGCGCGACGGCCGGCTCGTCCAGAAGGGGACGCCGCAGGAGCTCTACGAGCGGCCGGCGAGCCCGTTCGCCGCGCGCTTTCTCGGCCAGAGCAACTTCATCCGCGGCGCCGTCCTCGCCCGCGTCGGCGACGACCTCTTCTACGAATCCTCCGGCCGGCGGCTGCTGCACCGCGGCGATGCCCGGGGCGCCGGCCTGTCCGGCGAGCCGGTGCTGCTGGCGGTGCGGCCGGAGAAGGTCCGCGTCGGAGCGCGGGCCGGGGCGGCGGCGAACAGCCTCGCCGGCGAGATCGTCTCGATCAACTATCTCGGCGAAAGCTACAGCGTCACGGTCGAGGTCCAGGGCATCGGCCGGCTGGTCGGGCGGGCGATGTCGAACGGACCGCTGATGTCGCCCGGAAGCCACGTCGCCGTCGGCTGGGAGGCCGGCGACTCGATCGTCATCGAGGCCGAGGCGGAGGCCGCCGGCCGAGAAGAGGAGCCGGGCATTCCGGCCGCGAGCTCCCGATGAGCATCGCGCGCACCGGCGAACTCCGGCAGTCCGGCGCGGTCGTGCCGACCTGGCGCCCGGGCGACCGCGCCCTCTGGTACGCGCTGGTCGCGCCGGCCGTCGCCATCATGCTCGCCTTCTATGTCTATCCCCTGTCGCGGGTGCTCTGGATGAGCGTCACCGAGCCGGTGCCCGGTCTCGGCAACTACGCCGAGCTCGGCGACCCGACCATCGTCAAGGTCGCGCTGACGACCGTTCGCATCTGCGGGGTGGCGAGCGCCGTCACCCTCGTCCTCTCCTACATTGTCGCCTACTGCATCACGCAATCCTCGGTCCGCACGCGCGGGGTGATGCTGATCTGCGTGCTCCTGCCGCTCTGGGTGTCGGCACTCGTGCGCTCCTTCGCCTGGATCGCGCTCTTGCGCCGCGAGGGCCTCGCCAACAGCGCACTGCTCGAGCTCGGCGTCATCGACCGGCCGATGACCATTCTCTGGAGCGAGACAGCGGTCCTGATCGGCATCGTCCACTACATGCTGCCCTATGGCATCCTGCCGCTGGCGGCGAGCATGGGGCGGATCGACCGCTCGCTGATGGTCGCCGCCCGCGGGCTCGGGGCGACGCCGGCGCAGGCGTTCCTGCGGGTGTTCGCGCCGCTCAGCCTGCGGGGCGTCGCCGCCTCGGGCATCATCGTGCTGACGCTGTCGCTCGGCTTCTACGTGACGCCCGCCCTGCTCGGCGGCGGCCGCACGATCATGCTGACCGAGTACATCAACGTCCAGGTCGTGGACCTCGTCCGCTGGGGCACGGCGACTATGCTCGCCACCTGCCTGCTCGCCACCGTGCTGCTGCTCGTCGCGGCGGTGTCGATCCTTGTCCACATCCCCTCCTACTTCGCCGACAAATGACGCGCTACCTCGCCAGTCCCGGAGCTGCGACGCGCACCGCCGGCTGGCTCGTGATCTGCTACCTGCTCGTTCCTGTGGCGCTCGTGGTGCCGATCTCGCTGACCGACCAGCCATACCTGTCGTTCCCGTCGGGCGAGGTCTCGCTGCGGCACTACGTCAAGCTGTTCCAGTCGCAGGAGTGGCTCTCGAGCTTCCTGCAGAGCGCCGGCATCGCTCTAACGACCGCCATCGTCTGCACCGTTCTCGGAACGCTGTGCGCCATCGGCTGCTGGCGCATCGGCGGCGCGCTGCGGACCGCGGTGCTGATGATGATGCTGCTGCCGCTCGTGACGCCGCAGATCGTCTTCCTGCTCGGCTTCTATCGGCTGCTCGTCGATCTCCGCGCGGCCGGCGGCGCGGCGGGGGTGATCGTCGCTCACGTAGTGACCGGGATCCCCTTCGTGATCGTCATCGTCTCGGCCGGCCTGTCTGATCTCGATCTGCGTCTTTACCAGGCCGCCCGCGGGCTCGGCGCCACATCGCTGCAGGCCGTGCTCCGCGTGATCCTGCCGAACGTGCGCTGGGCGGTGCTGTTCGGCTTCGTCTTCGCCTTCATGCATTCATGGGACGACATCGTCATGGTGCTGTTCATCGCCGGGCGCGACCTCGTCACCATTCCGCGCCGGATCTGGGACGGCATCCACGACGATCCGGATCCGGTCCTGGCGGCCATCTCCAGTCTCATCATCCTCGTCACGCTGTTGCTGCTGCTCGTCTACGGGCGCTTTCAGGAGCGCAGGGGATGAGCGGGCTTTCGCGTCGGAAATGCCGCGGTGGGCCGGTCGGACGGCCGCCGCAGATCCAGATCGGGGAACCACGATGATCGTCTTCGTCACGTCCTACGGCCACGAGCACACCGTCGCCTCGCTCGTCACGCAGCGCTTCGGGGTCCCCGTCCCGGACACCAAGGTCATGCTCTACGACAAGCTCCTGCACATCGACGCGCTGCCGCGGGCCACCTACATCTTCGCCGATATCGAGCGGCTCTATCCCTGGGAGCGACGGCTCGCGGGGCTTTACTACCAGCAGCTCTCGAGCGCCGGCCTGCGCTGCCTGAACGATCCGGCGACCGTGAAGACGCGCTTTCCGCTGATCCGGGCTCTCGCCGCCGCCGGCATCAACGGCTACAACGCCTACCGGGCCGACGAGGACCCGCGGCCGGCCCGCTTCCCGGTCTTCCTGCGCTTCGAGCACGAGCATACGGGGCCGCTGTCGCTGCTCATCCACGACCAGGACGATCTCGATCTGCAGCTCGGCCGGCTGACCGACCTCGGCATATCGCCCGAGGGGGTGCTGGTCGTCGAGTTCCAGGCCGAGAGGATGGCGCCAGGCATCTGGGGCCGGTATGCGAGCTTCCGCATAGGCCAGACGATCAGCGCCTTCGGCGTGCTGGTCAGCGACGTCTGGTATGTGAAGAACGGCGACCTGCCGACCGGTGAGCTCGGGGCGAAGGCGGAACGCTTCGTGCGCCAGAACGCCGATGTGCCGACGGTGAGCAAGGCGTTCGCGCTTGGCCGCATCGAGTACGGCCGGGCCGATTTTGGGATCCTGCAGGGCGGCGAGGTGGTGTTCGAGATCAACACCAATCCGCATCTCGAGGCGCTCTCCTTCGACGGCGGGCAGGGGCCCGACTTACGGCTGACGTCCCGGCAGCGGCTGGCCGACGCCCTGTTCGCCATCGACAGTCCCGGCGGCGACAGGGTGCCGATCGATCCGGGCCCCGAGATCCTCGCACATCGCAAGCGCAACCCGATCGGTCAGCCCTCCAAGCGGCCGTGAAGCTCCGGGCCTACCGTCTTCACACCGCCGTCGAGCGAATGGCCGCGACGAGCGTCTTCAGCGATTGTCTCGCCTCGGGATCGGAGAGGCTCGCATAGAGCAAAAGGTCGCGCGGCGGCAGTTTTGGTAGGCCGAGCGCCGGCCCGACATCGACGGATCCCGGCGGAGCGACACGCCGGCCGAGCACCGCCACCGCGAGCCCGGCCGAGACCGCGGCGGCGATCGTGCCGACGCCGCCGCCGACGAAGACTTCGGTCCAGGCGATGCCGGCCTCGTCGAGCGCCGACACGCCCATGCTGCGCAAGCCGCACGCGGTGGCCTGCGCCGCGAGCGGCAGGGGATCGCCGGCGCGATGGGTGAAATCACGCGCTGCCATCCAGCCGAACGCCTCGGCGAGCAGCACCTGCCCGCCCCGTCGCCCGGAATCGTGCCCGAGCACGATGGCGGCGTCGAGCCCGCCATTGTCGAAGTCGGCGAGGATGTCGCGCGAGCTGCCGACGCGCATCTCGAGCAGCAGCCCCGGCTCGGCGCGCTTGACGCGCTGCAGCAGCAGCGGCAGCTCGGCGCCGACCGCGTGATCGCTGATGCCGACGACGAGCCGCCGCCGCTCGCCCGCGAAAGCGTCCAGCGCGTTGCCGTGCGCCTCGATCAGCGTTCGGGCCCGTTCGAGGAAGACCTCGCCGGCGGCGGTGAGACGGACCCGCCGCGGCGTCCGCTCGAGCAGGCGCCGGCCGAGCCCCGCCTCCAGGCGCTTGATCTTCAGGCTCACCGCCGACTGCGTCGACTCCGTCGCCTCCGCCGCACGGGTGAAGCTCGCCAGATCGGCGACCAGGACGAAGGCATGGACGGTGTCGATATCGAGCGCCTTCATGGCAGCCATTCATGATCGATGAAAATCATTGAAATATGGTTCCATGTGATTTTCGAATGGTCACGCCCGACCTATCCTCGCTGCACCGATACTGGATCGCCCGGTTAGGAGGACCACACCATGCCACTCACCCGTGTCGCGCTGCGCCGCGGCAAGCCCGCCCCCTACCGACAGGCTATTCTCGACGGTCTCTACGCGGCCATGCGCGAGACCTACAACGTGCCCGAGGACGACTACTTCATGCTGCTCACCGAGCATGACGCGGCCGACTTCCACTGCAGTCCCACCTATCTTGGAATAGCGCGCAGCAACGATCTCGTCGTCATTCAGCTGATCGTCAGCAACACGCGCGGCATCGCGCAGAAGCGGGCACTCTATCGCCGCATCGTCGAGAAGCTCACGGCCGACCCCGGCATCCGCCCGGAAGACGTCTTCATCAATCTCGTCGAGACGCTGCCCGAGAACTGGTCGTTCGGCCATGGCCTCGCGCAGTATGCGCCGGAGACCGCGGCCGCGTGAGCGGGCGCTCGCGGCCCCGGTCGCCGCAAGGCCGCCGTACCCGCGAGATATTCACGCGTGCTCTTTCTGAGGTGACCGATCCGGCCCGCGGCGGACGAAAGTGGCCGTCCCGGCCCGGAGCGCGCTATCGCCGTCACCATCGTCTCCCCCCGATGCGCTCGGCCAAGGCCGGGAGCGCCGAAAGCCGCAGCCAGGCGACGCCGGCCCGCAGGCGATGGGCCAGCGTGAGCTGCGGCGCCTCCCCGTCCTCGGGCGTGCACTTCAAGTCGCGACGCAGGTTGTCGAGATCCCAGCGCATGCCGGGATTGTTCGAGACGAGGTTGTAGACGCCGAACTCGACATCGCGGTCGTCGATCGCCGCCTGGAATGCCCGGCAGAGGTCGCGATCGCTGACCCACATCGCCTGGCCCCAATTGCCGAAGGGGATCCAGGGGCCGAAACGATTGTCGTTGGCGCGCTGGCAGACGCCGATGCGGAAGGCGATGAAGCTCATGCCGTACCGTTCGGCGAACATCTTGCCGAGCCGCTCGCCGACCAGCTTCGAGGCTCCATAGGCATTGATCGGTAGCGGCTCGAGGTCGGTGGTCAACCGCTCGCGGCGAAAGCGATAGCCGGCGACCACGTAGTTGGAGCTGGCGAAGACGAGGCGCCGCACGCCACGCTGCTGCGCCGCCGCCATCACGTTGAACAAGAGATCGAGGTTCAGTTGCTGCACGCGGCCCCAGCTCGCCCAAGGGCTCGGATCGGCGGCGATGTGCAGCACCGTGTCGACGCCGTCGAAGGCGCTCGCCCAGGCCTCGTCGTAGACGGAGAGATCGGCGGTCTGGACCGCCGGATCCTTGCCCGGGTTCAGGCACAGGAGGCGCAGTTCGTAGGCGCCGGAGGTCTCGAGGTGGGCGCGCAGCTTGCGGCCGATATTGCCGGTCGCCCCGGTGATGAGGACCCTCGTCTTGCCGGACATGTTCCCCTACCAGTTGGTTATCGTGCCGTCGCGGGCGACGATCGCCTGCAGGCCGGCGATCTCCTCCTGCTGGAAGGGGTGCTTTGCGGCGGCCGCCTCGTCGACCTCGACGCCGAGGCCGGGAGCGGTCGGGATCTCCCAGTAGCCGTCGACACGCTTGATCGGCGTCGAGACGACCTCCGAGAACCACGGGATCGCGCCGGAAATCTCCTCGAGGATGACGAAGTTCGGAACGGCAGCGGCGAAATGCAGCCCGACCGCGCCGGCGATCGGCCCCATCGGATTGTGCGGGCACACGCCGATGTAGTTCGCCGCCGCGGTCGCCGCGATCTGCTTGCCGACGGTGAAGCCGCCGCAATGACAGAGGTCGGGCTGGATGTAGGTGACCGCCTTCATGTTGCAGAGGTCTTCGTATTCCTTGTGGGTGAGGATGCGCTCGCCGGTGGCGATCGGGCAGCCGGCGCGCTCGGCGATCATGCGCATGGCCTCCGGATCGCCGGGCTGGATTGGCTCCTCGACGAACATCGGCCGGGCCGGACTGACGGCGTCGATATAGGCGAGCGCCGCCCGCATCGACGACGGACGGCCGTGGAAATCGAGCAGGATGTCGACGGAGTCGCCGACCGTGTCGCGCAGCCCATCCAGAAGCTTGCCGGCGTGACGCACCTGCGCCAGATCCGGGTCGTAGTGCATGTAGGGCACGGGCCCGGTCTTCAGCGCGTCGTAGCCCGCCTCCTTCAGCTCCGCGGCCGACTCGCAATAGCTGACGATGTCGCGGCTGTGGCGGACGATCTTCACCTTGCCGGCGCCTATGTGGGTGTAAACGCGCACCCGATCCCGGACCTTGCCGCCGAGCGCCTGCCAGACCGGCACGCCCATGTCCTTGGCCTTGATGTCCCAGGCCGCCTGCTCGATGGCGCTCAGCGCCGTCAGGCCGATGACGCCGAGCGGCCAGAAGGCGCTCCTGTTGAGCAGCTCGACGATCTGGGTGACGTTGCGCGGATCGCGCCCGACGACGATCGGCTCGAAGTCCTCGACGCAGCCGACGACCGCGCGCGTCTTCCATTCGAGGGTCGCCTCGCCCCAGCCGTGCAGGCCCGGCTGGTCGGTCTCGAGCTTGACGAAGATCCAGTTGCGATGCGGGGGCGCGGCGACGACGACTGCTTTGACGCGGGTGATTTTCATCGGTGATCTTTCCTTCAAGTCAATGCGCCAGCTGCAGCAGGGTGCTGAGCTGCCGGTCGTCGAACGGGGTCGGCGTCTTGTGCAGGATGCAGCGGACGGCCGTGTCGCGGCCGGACCTGTAGAGAGGCGGCGGCGTGCTGCGGCAGGCGGGCATGGCGGCCGGGCAGCGACCGGCGAAGGCACAGCCGGTCTCGACCAGGGCGCGGTCGTCCTCGCGCAGGATCGGCTGGCTCGCGCCCCAGCCGATGCCGAGATCGGGCCAGGGGATCGAATCGACCAGGAGCCGCGTGTAGGGATGCTGCGGCGACTCGATGACGCTTTCCGCCGGCCCTGCCTCGACCACCCTGCCCCGGTACATCACCATGATGACGTCGGCGATGTGGTAGGCGGTCGTGAGGTCGTGCGTGATGTAGACGATCGGCAGCCGCAGCTCTTTGTTGAGGGATCGCAGGTTGCCGAGCACCAGCGCGCGCAGCGAGGCGTCGATCATCGACACGGGCTCGTCGGCGACGAGCAGTCGCGGCCGCAGCAGCAGAGCGCGCGCCACCATCAGGCGCTGGCGCTGGCCGCCGGAAAGCTGATGCGGGAAGCGGCCCAGCGTGTCCTCGGGATGCAGGCCGACCTTCTCGCAGACGGCCTCCATCATCCGCCGCGCCTCGGCCTTCGATTTGGCGAGGCCGAACAGGCGCAGGGGCTCGAGCAGGGCGTGATCGACCCGGTAGAAGGGATTGTAGACGGCGAAGGGATCCTGAAAGACCGCCTGGACTTCGCGGCGGAACGACCGCCACGCCTGCCGGCCGAGGTGCCTGATCGGCTGGCCCTTGTAGCGGATCTCGCCGGACGTGGGCTCGACGAAGCCGAGCAGAAGCGAGGCGAGCGTCGTCTTGCCGCTGCCGCTCTCGCCGGCGATGGCGATGATCGGTGCGCGGTCTGCATCGATGCGAAGATCCAGCGACGCGACGGCGACGAGCGGACCGTAGCGCTTCTCGACGGCGAAGAGCTCCAGCAGCGGCTGCGTCATGCCAGTTCCTCGGCGCGGAAGCATGCCGCGCGGTGCTCGCCGAGCGATCGGTCGAGCGCCGGACGCTCCAGCCGGCAACGCGCGATGGCGCGGGGACAGCGCGGGTGAAACGCGCACCCGTCGGGCAGCCGCGCGAGCGAGGGCGTCACGCCGGGGACCCCGCGCAGGCTGCCGCGGTGCCTCAGCCGCGGAACGCTCTCGATGAGCGCCTTGGTGTAGGGATGCCGCGGCCGCTCGAGCACCTCCGCGACAGTGCCGATCTCGACCAGCCGGCCGGCATACATCACGGCGAGATCGTGCACGAACTGCACCATCAGCCCCATGTCGTGACCGATGAGGATCAGCGCCGATCCGCTCTCCTCCTGGTGACGCCCGAGGTGAGCCATGACCTGGCGCTGGGTGACCACGTCGAGCGCGCTGGTCGGCTCGTCGGCGATGATCAGCTTCGGCCTCAGAAGCGTGCCCGTCGCGATGCAGACGCGCTGGTTCATGCCGCCCGAGAGCTCGTGCGGATAGAGGCCGGCGACGCGCGGATCGAGATCGACGCCGGCGAGCGCCCGCGCGATCGTCTGCTCGAACTCGGCGCGCGACAGACGGACATCGTGGTCGACGAGCGCGTTGCGCATCTGCCGCCCGACCGGCAGCACCGGATTGAGCGAGTTCATGGCGCCCTGCGGGATGTAGCCGACCGTGCGCAGGCGATGCTTGCGCATCTCCTGGGGCGAAAGCGACAGAAGGTCGACCTCGCCGATCTTCGCCGTGCCGCCGTCGACCCTGCCCGGCGCGCGCAGCATCTGGATCAGAGCGAGCGCCGTGGTCGTCTTGCCGGAGCCCGATTCGCCGACGAGCCCGAGGCGCCTGCCGGGCGGCACGTCGAAGCTCGCGCCGGCGACCGCGCGGACGATGCCGTCGTCGGTGTGGTAGTTGACGACGAGGTCGCGCACCTGCAGCCCGTGCGCCATCAGGTGCTCCGCCGCAGGCGCGGATTGGCGAGCTCGTCGAGACCGGCGGTGACGAGGTAGAGGCCGACGAAGAGGATGACGAGCACGGTGACCGGCTCGAGAATCCACCACCAGAGGCCGAGCAGGAACGCCGACTCGCTCATCATCCAGTAGATCGTCATGCCGAGCGTGGGCTCCGAAGGGGCGCCGAGCCCGAGCGCCTCGAGACCGATCGAGGCGAGCACCGCCTGCGCGACCGCCATGACGAGGCTCGCGCCGAGATAGGGTAATAGGTTCGGGATCAGCTCGCGGAAGATGATCCGCAGGGGACCCGCGCCGTTGAGGCGCGCGACGAGCACGTAGGGCGCCTCGCGCATCACCAGCACTTGCGCCCGGATCTGCCGCGCCGGCTCGCGCCAGGCGAGGAGCGCGATGGTGATCGCCATCACGGTCGTGCTCATGCTGGTCTGGATCGCCGAGGCGACGACGACGAGCACGAGCAGCGTCGGCACGGTGATGAGGACGTCGACCAGCACGCGCACGGTGGCGTCGACCCAGCCGCCGTAATAGGCCGAGACGAAGCCGACGATGGTTCCGACGAAGAGGCCGAGAAAGCCGGCGATCAGGCCGATCTTCAGCGTCAGCAGCGTGCCGTAGACCATGACGGCGAAAAGGTCGCGTCCCTTCGCGTCGGTGCCGAACCACCACTGTGCGGAGGGCGGCCGGGCGCGCGGCCCGGTCAGCGGGAACGCTGCGTCCCAGGAGACGAGCTGCCGGCCGATCAGCGTGAAGAGCAGCAGCGCGCCGATCATGGCGAGGCCGATGACGAGGCTCGGATTGCGCCGCAGATAGCGGTAGAGCCCTGTTCGGGAGCGCTGGCCCGCGACGGTGGCGCCTGTGAAGCTCACGGCACTCACCGCGCCGACCGCGAATACCGTACCCGCGGATCCAGCAGCGGGTAGAGAAGGTCCATCAGCAGCATCGCCAACGCGATCGTGCAGATCAGCATGAAGACGATGCCGTAGATCACGAAGTAGTCGAGATGCTGGACGGCGCGAAACAGCTGCTGGCCGACGCCCGGATAGCCGAACACCAGCTCCACCAGGATCGCTCCGGAGACGATGTGACCGAGCGACAGGCCGAGCTGGGTGACCTGCGGCAGGATGGCGTTGCGCACACCGTACTGGAGGAAGCGCCGCCGGTTCGTCAGGCCGAGCGCCTCGGCGAAGGTCATGTAGTCCTCGCCCTGGACGGTGACCATCATGCCCCGCATGGAGAGCGCCCAGACGCCGATCGTCGCCAAGAGGATCGAGAAGGCCGGCAGCAGCGAGTGGTAGAGGATCTCGACCACGAGCCCGAGGCTGAAGGTCGCGTCGGTGCCGATGCCCATGCCGCCGCTCAGCGGGAACCAGCCGAGCTGAAACGCGAAGACATAGATGAGCACGAGGCCGATCAGGTAGAACGGCACGGCCGAGAAGATCATCAGGAAGGGAACGAGGTAGCGATAGACGGCCGCCGCCCCGCGCCAGACGGTGAGGGCGCCGAGCACCGTGCCGAAGAGGAAGCCGAGGATCGTCGTCGTGGCGAGGAGCCCGATGGTCCACGGCAGGGCATGGCCGACGATGTCGATCGTCCGGCTCGGATAGTAGGCGATCGAATAGCCGAGATCGAAGCTGAGCGTGTCGCCGAGATAGGTCAGGTACTGCTCGAACAGCGGCTTATCGAGGCCGAACTTGGCATTGTATGCCTCGACCAGCGATTTCAGATCGACCGAGGTGCCGCCGTGCTCGAGCTCGGCGAGCAGCTTGTCCTCGATCGGATTGCCGGGTGCGAGCCGCGGGACGAAGAAGTTGATCGTGCTGGCGACCCAGACGACCAGCGCCAGCAATAGGAGGCGGCGCGCGACGATCGCGAATGTCATCGGCTTTCCAACGTATGCATCGAACGCAACTTCAGGAGCCGGCAGGCCCGACCGGTATTTCCGGTCGGTGCCTGCCGTGTGGCCCCGGGTGGGCTCAGCGCTTGGCCTTCTCCACGCCGAGCAGCATCAGGTAGCCGGTCTCGTGCCAGAAGGTCGGCGTGATGTACGGGTCTTCCTTGGTCGGGAAACGCTTCCAGTACGTCGTGTTGAACGGGATGCGGTGATAGAATTGCGAGATCGGCACGATCACCTGCTCCTCGAGGAGAATGGTGAGCGCGTCCTTCACCAGCCCGCGCACCTTCGGATCGGTCGGCGCGGAGGCCTCGATCTCGTCGACGATGGCGCTGAACTTGTCGTTCTGCCAGCGCGTCGGCCAAAGAGCTTCCTGACCGCGCGGCGTCGCCCAGCGCTTGTGGTAGAGGCGCAGGGTGTGGAACGGATCGTTGACCGAGGCGCCGTTGCCCCAGATCCACCAGGTCGCCTGACCGTGAAACACGGTGTTGCGGTATCCGGGGCGCGCCGTCGGCGCCACCTCGAAGCCCGCGCGGCGGAGCTGCTCGGCGACCACCGGCGCGATCTGGTTCAGCGAGTTGGTGTGGTAGAGATCGCCGCCGAGGCGCTTTCCGCCCTTGGTCCAGAAACCCTGGGCATCCTTGACGCAGCCGGCCTCCTTCATGAGGGCGTCGGCGGCGGCGACGTCGAAGTCGAGGATGCGGTTCTTCGCGGCTACCTCCTTCAAGTCGGCGAAGTGCGGCTCGAGCACCTTGTAACGCGGATAGGGCAGATAGGTCGTCTCGGCGGCGCCCTCGTAGGCGTAATCCACCGCCTGGTCCTGGTTGATGTAGAGGCTGACAGCCTTGCGGACGCGGATGTCCTGCCACTGCTCGTCGAGGAACTGGAAGAACAGCGCCGTCGGCCACCAGTCGATGTTGCCGTATGGCGGCTGCTTGCCGGAGAAAGTGGTGATGTTGTCCTTGGCGAGGAGCTGCTTCATCACCGGCACGGTGGCTTCGAGGATCGTGTCGACACGGCCGCTGGCGAGAAGCTGCGCGGCCTGCTCGTGCGTAGTGAACGGCACGAAGATCACGCGCTTCATGGCCGGCAGCTTGTGAAAGCCGAGCTTGGCGCCCCACCAGTCGTCGCGACGATCGAGGATGATGCGCTCCGGCGTCAGCTCCGCGACGCGGAACGCGCCGGTGCCGACCGGCCAGCCGGGCTTGCCGAGCGCGGTGAACGTGCCGAGCTCGTTCGGGTCGACCGTGCTGTAGACGTGCTCGGGCACGATGTGCATGCCCTCGGTGAAGCGCTCGGTCAGATGGGTGAAGAACCAGCGCGGATTGGGGCTGTTGAGATCGACCCGGACGGTGTGATCGTCGATCCGCACGAGATCCTTGACGTCGCGCGCCAGCGCGGCGCCCTCGGCCATGTCCTTCTTGCCCTTGCCGTTCTTGCGCAGCATGTCGATGGTGTAGATGACGTCGTCGGCGTTGAAGGGCTCGCCGTCGCTCCAGGTGACGCCCTTGCGCAAGTGGATGGTCACGGAGTCGTACTTGTCGTTGTATTCGTAGCCAGTCGCCAGCCACGGAATCATCTTGTCGTCGAGCGCATTGTAATAGTAGAGCGCCTCGAGCACGTGCGTGATGCTGGACCGGAGGTCGAGGCCCGGCCGGAACGGGTTGAAGTCGTTGTACTGGGCGAAGGTCGGCGATCCGGCCGACGTCTGCCCGGTCGCGATCAGCGTATCCTCGCGCGCGACCTGCTGCGCCTGCGCAGAACCGAGCGCGGCAATGGCCAGGATGGCAGCCGCGATGATGCCCGGCACGATGCCGCGGCCCTTTCTCTTGTCCCTGAACATCGTGTCCTCCTCGTACTTCGTTCTCGTCTCTGAAACGCACGGCCTCGACCATGAGATACCGTCCGTTCGGAACTCTCCTCTGCGGCGTTGGCGCCGATCTCGTCACGCCCGCGCCGAGAATATCCGCCGCAGCTACATCAAGGCCTCACCACTGCCGGCTTCGAAGAGATGCAGTCTTTCCTGGTCGAGCTCCATCCAAACGCGCTCATCCGGCCGCAGCCGGCGGTCCGGTGCGACGCTCACGACGACGATCGCGCTGCCGAGGTGCACGTGCAGGAACGTGACGTCGCCGGTCGGCTCGACCGTGTAGATGCGCCCGGCGATCGCGCCCGGCGTCGTCTCCTGACAGAGCCGCACACTGCTGTGCCGAAACCCGAGGACGACGCTTCCACCCTTCGCTCCCTCCGCCCGTCGAGCATTGCCGGGCGACAGGGGGCAGCTCCAGCCCTCCTCGCTCCGTAGCACCGTCTCCGCCCCGCTCCCGGCGACCCGCATCGGAACCAGATTCATCGCCGGGCTGCCGACGAAGCCGGCCACGAAGGTATTGACCGGGCTTGCGAAAACCCGCTCCGGGGTATCGTATTGCTGCAGCAGGCCGCCGCTCATGACCGCCATGCGGTCTGCCATGGTGACGGCCTCGAGCTGGTCGTGCGTGACGTAGATGATGGTGGCCTCGAGGTCCTGGTGGAACCGCTTCAGCTCCGCCCGCATCTGGACCCGCAGCTTGGCGTCGAGATTGGACAGCGGCTCGTCCATCAGGAACGCGCTCGGATCGCGCACCAGCGCCCGGCCGAGCGCGACCCGCTGCTGCTGGCCGCCCGACAGTTCGCGCGGCTTGCGCTCCAAGAGATGCATGATGTCGAGAACCTTGGCCGCCTCCAGCACCTTGCGCTCGATCTCGGCGCGTGGAAGCTTGCGCATCTGCAGCGGGAAGGCGAGGTTCTTGAAGACGGTCTTGTTGGGATAGAGCGCATAGTTCTGAAAGACCATTGCGAGGTCGCGATCCTTCGGGTCGAGATCGTTGACCAGCCGATCGCCGATGTAGATGTCGCCGCCGGACAGCTCGATCAGGCCGGCGACGAGGTTCAGCGTCGTCGTCTTGCCGCAGCCCGACGGGCCGACGAGCGCTACGAACTCGCCGTCGGCGACGGTCAGAGATAGAGTGTCGACCGCCGTCACCGCCCCGTAGGACTTGACGACGTCGACCAGCCTGACTTCTGCCATGCACTCTCCGACTAATGTTTGACCGCACCCTCGGTCAGTGCGCGCACGAAGTATTTCTGCAGGATCAGGAACAATACGACCACCGGCACGCTCATGATGAACGACGCCGCCATCAGGCCGGGCCAGTTGGTGGCGTATTCGGCGAAGAAGCGCTCGAGACCGACCGGCAGCGTCAGGCGGTCCTTGTTGTTGAGGAACGTCAGGGCGTAGACATACTCGTTCCAGGCGAGAATGAACGAGTAGATCGCTGTCGCGATGATGCCCGGCGACGACAGCGGCATGACGATCAGCACGAAGGCCTTGAAGCGCGATGCGCCGTCCATCCGCGCCGCCTGCTCGAGCTCGGGCGGGATGTTGTCGTAGAAACCCTTGAGGAGCCAGATCGAGAGCGGCAGACCGAAGGTCAGATAGGTGAGCACCAGCGACCAGCCGGTGTTGACGAGATAGAGGAAGCGCATCAGGAGAAACAGCGGCATCAGGAAGACAACTGCCGGGAACATGTTGCGCAGCAGCACGGAGTAGAACAGCGCGTCCCGGCCCGGAAAGCGGAACCGCGAGAACGCATAGGCCGCCGGAACCGCCACGATCACGCCGAGGATGGTGGTCGTCGCGGATATCCAGACGCTGTTGAACAAATAGAGCAGGAACTCCCGGCCGACGTCGCTCTTGGGTGAGAGAAGCCTCTCGTATTGCTCGAAGGTAATGTTCTCCGGCCACCATTGCGGCGGATACTGCAGGGCCGCGAACTGGGTCTTCACCGACGTCAGCAGCATCCATGCCATCGGCAGCATGGAGAAGAGGATCAGGACGGCGAGAACGACCCAGCCGACCAGCGACCACGGATCGCGCCTGCGGCGAGCGCGGCGGCTCGCCATATGGCTCCCTGCGGCGCTCATTCGCGCCACCGCGAGTCGCCGCGCGTGAGCGCCCGCACATAGAGATAGCCGAGCGACATCATGACGATGAACAGGATCACCGAATAGGCGGACGCCAGGCCGAAGCGAATCCGTCCGAAAGCCAGCGCATAGATCTGGGTGATCCAGATGTCGGAGGCCCCGGCCGGCCCGCCGCCGGTCATGATCCAGGGGATCGTGAACGAGTTGAGGTTGGTGACGAGCAGGAGCAGCACCGTCACCAGCGTCACGCCCTTCAGATGCGGCACCGTGACGTGCCAGAAGCGCTGCCACGGGCTCGCCCCGTCGACCTGCGCGGCGCGATGCAGCTGGTCGGGAACCGTCTGCAGCCCGGCGAGCAGCATGATCATCGCGAACGGGAACTCCTTCCAGACGTTCACGAGGATCAGCGACGGCAGCACCGTGCTCGTGTCGTCGAGAAAGACGATCGGCCGGTCGGTGATGCCGAGCGCGACGCTGATGGCGCCGATGACGCCGAAATCGCTGTGGTAGAGCCAGCGCCAGACATAGGAGGCGGCGACGGCGCTGATCACGAAGGGAACGAGGAGCACGCCGCGCGCGAGCCCGCGGCCGCGAAACTCGCGATTGAGCACCAGCGCCGCGGCGAGCCCGATGACGAACGAGAAGAAGGTCGAGAAGACCGTCCACACGACCGTGTTCAAGGTGACGGAGCGAAAGCTCTCGCTGGTGATGATGCGGATGTAATTGTCCAGACCGACGAAGATCTTGTCGTCGAGATGCAGGCTCGGCGGTGTGTTGAAGAAAGACAGGTACACCGTGAAATACACGGGGTAGCCGATGACGAGAAGGATCACCCCGAGCGCCGGGAGGACATAGAGATAGTCGGCGCGATGCCGGATGATCCGGCGCAGCACGCTCTGCTGCGGCCGCGGTCGCCGGAGGGCAACCGTGATGCCGTTCTCGGTCGTGACTGCCAAGATCGTGGGTCCCGGATGTTGGGGTAGAAATGCCCGGCCGGCGCCGTTCGGCCGGCCGGGCATGATCTCGACGACGGCCTGCGCCGGCTCCGCCTACAGGCCCGATATGATGGCATCGATCTTCTTGGCCGCGTCGTTGGCCGCGGCGGCGACGGACATCTTCTGGGTCAGCGCGTTCTGCATCATCTCCGGGACCACGATGTTCAGGATCTCGGTCGATTCGGGGATCACCGGGAAGGCGATCCCGCTCGGCAGCATCGACGTCGTGACATTCAGGAACTTGATGGCGCCCAGCCGTTCCTTCATCCACTTGGTCCTGAAGCCGCGCAGATTGCCCGGGTTCGACTGCTCCCAGGCGAGCTTGGTGCTCCACTCCGGTCCGGTGCAGAAGGCGATGAACGCGCGGGCGGCCTGCACGTCGACCTTGCCACCCTCGACGACGTTCGGGTTGAACATGTGCATGTTCCAGCCGCCGAACACGACCGCGCGACGTGCCGGTCCCTTCGGGATCAGGCCGTAGCGCATGTTGGCGACGACCTCCTCGGCGATCTTCTTGTCCTCGCCGGTCGCCTTGCTGGCGCGGTCGCGCATGGTCGCATACTCGGTCGGATGGCTGATCATCATCGCCAGTTGGTTGGCGATGAACGGGTCCTGGTTCTGCGCCTGGACGTTGGTCAGCGCCGAAACCGGCACCGACTTGTCGCGGACATACATGTCGTAGGACGCCTGCAGCGCGGCGATGCCGCCCTTGCTGTTGATCAGCGTCTTGCGATAGGTCGGGTCGGGGCTCGTCTCGTCGAGCGCGGCGCCGCCATAGGCCCAGCATTGCGGCATGTAGCGGTAGGGCGTGTTGCCGGCGTTGACGCGGGCGACGAGGCCGTAGCCGGCCTTTCCGGTCTTCTCCCTGATCTGCCGCGAATAGGCGACGAGATCGTCCCAGGTCGCCGGCGGCTTCTCCGGGTCGAGGCCGGCCTGCGCGAAGATGCCGGCGTTCCAGATGAGCGCCATCGTCTCGTTGTAGATCGGCACGCCATAGGTCTTGCCGAGCCAGCGGTTCGAGGCCATGGCCTTCGGCCAGAAATCGCCCGTCTTGTAGCCGACGTCCTCCGGCCGGAACTCCGCGAGATAGCCTTTCGCTGCGAACTCGGCGCCCCAGAGAAGCATCAGGCGCGCCACCATCGGCGCGGCCCGGCCGAGCGTTGCGGTACGCAGCTTGTTGACGATGTCGTTGTAGTTGAGGTTCTGCTTCTCGACCTCGATGTTCGGGTAGGTCTTGGCGAAGGCCTCCCAGAACTCCTTCTCATACTTCAGTTGAGTCGGGGTCCATGTTTGATCTGGGCCGACATACCAGTAGGTCAGCTTTCCCTTGTAATCGAGGGGCACGACTTTCGCGCATTCCGCTGCGGTATCGACGTCGATGGTGCCGGCGATGCTCTCGATGAACTCCGGCGTCCACTCTTCCTGCGTGATCTGAGAAAGATCGGTGCCGGCGGCGGCGAAGGCGCCCCTGCCCCACGCGCCCGCGACGGCGGCACCGGCAGAATAGGCGAGCAGCTCACGGCGATTGAGGTGCAGGAGTCCCGGTTTCCTGGGCATGCTCATCGTTTCTCTCCCTTGCTGTCGATCGACCCCGCGGCACCGCGCGAGCCGCAGCCATCCCCGAGCGGACGGATGTCGGTTCGCGCGCCCTCCCGCGGAGGCGGAGCTGGCCCGCCGTCGACCCCGTCAACCGACTTTCTCCCCCGAGCGGCTTGACGGATCGCGAGTGAAAACGCTAGCTAACAATATATTCTCTGTCAAACATCGCATATGAAGAGCGAGCGATATCCAGCGTGCTCCGGAAACCGAGATGATATTGTCGAAATCGCATGTGATCGTGCCTAGCCGGGGCGATGCGCTATGATTGCTACGGCTGAGAAACAGGTCCAATGGGGACCGGGCCAAAGCAGGTGATGCGCGTGTCCCGCATGAGCAGCGTCGGAGACTCCTCCGGCCAGACGAACTACAACCGGCTGCGTGACCTGATCCGCGCCGATATCGTCGAAGGACGCCTACCTCCCGGCTCGCGGCTGAAGATCAACGAACTTGCGGCGCATTACGAGAGCAGCGCCATACCCGTGCGCGAGGCGCTGCAACAACTGCAGGGCGAGGGTGTCGTCATCTTCACACCAAACCGCGGCGCCCGCGTGCGCGAGATCGACGAGGCGTTCCTGCGCAGCATCCACGAGATCCGCGCGCTGCTCGAGCCCTACCTGATACGGTGGTTCGTGCGGCACAGGACCGAGGAGCAACTGGAGGCGCTCGAGGCCGCGCAACGCGGCTATGACGAGAGCGTCGCCAAGGAAGGGCCGGCCGAATGGCGCGGGCACAACCGCCTCTTCCACTCGATCTGCTACGACAGTCACTACAACGACGAGGCGCTGGCCATCGCCA
The DNA here is from genome assembly GCA_023430145.1 of Pseudomonadota bacterium. Taxonomy (GTDB): domain Bacteria; phylum Pseudomonadota; class Alphaproteobacteria; order Rhizobiales; family Methylopilaceae; genus JAEZCD01. Next base: position 17,177 of record JAEZCD010000095.1, on the reverse strand, counting down.
AGCGCCACAACGACCTCTTGCATGCCCTGGCCAAGCGGTTCCCGATGTCACGGACGCGTGCCATTCAGGTGTGCCGTGAGCACTGGAACCTCGTGGAGATGATCCGCATCCAGAACGAGGAGGCGGCCGCCGCGGTTCTGAGCGAGCACGTCAAGCATGCCGGCCAGCACCTGATCGAGCGCATCCAGGCAGCGAGGCGTTCCGACCAGCCGGCGACAGCGACCCCGCGACAGGCTGCAGTCGCGCTCTGACGGCCGGCCGTCCCGCTTGCTCGTTCGTATGCGATAATTGACGGATAATATATAGTCTGCGAGGCTCGCTTCTCGTGAGGCGCCGTGCGCGGCACCCTCACGGCGAAGCGCTCCGGGTTCGCCGGCGCCGGGCTGCGCTTCCTCCTTCCCGCCCCTGCCGCGTGACATTCCTGGAGCTGGTTGTGAAGATCACAAAGATCATTCCGTGGCTGGTCGACGTCGACTCGAGCTCGTGGGGCGAATACCTCTTCATCGAGGTGCGCACCGACGCCGGCATCAGCGGCTGGGGCGAGATCACGACGACCACCAAGGTCGCCAACCGGGCCGTCGCCGCCGTCGTGCGTCACCTGAACGATCTTCTGGTCGGCGACGACCCGTCGCGGATCGAGCAGATCTGGCACAAGGTGTTCCGCTCGTTCACCTACATGGGAAGCCGCGGCGCGAGCTCGAATGCCGTCAGCGGCATCGACATCGCGCTCTGGGATATTCGCGGCAAGAGCCTCGGGCTGCCGATCTACCAGATGCTCGGCGGAGCGGTTCGCGACGACATCCTGCTCTACACGCACCCGGACCAGCGCAGCTTCGCCGATCCGGACGGCGAGATGAACAAGGCTGCCGTCGTCGCCGAGATCCGCGCGATCGTCGATTCCGGCCATACCGCGATCAAGTTCGACCCGTTCCCGAACCACGAGGGGAGCGTCGGCCATCGGCACGGATATCTCGACGGCGAGCTCGGCAAGAAGGGGGAGCGGCAGGGCGCCGAGCTGACCGCGCTGATCCGCGAGACGGCGGGGCCGGAGGTCGACATCCTGATCGACGCCCATGGCCGCTTCGACGTGCCGACGGCCATCCGGCTCTGCCGCTCGCTCGAGGAAGCCGGAAAGATCGACTGGTTCGAGGAGCCGGTGCCGGTCGAGAGCTACCATGCGCTGCGCCAGGTCCGCGAGCGCGTCAGCGCGGCGATAACGGTCGGCGAGCGCCTGCACACGCGCTGGGAGTTCGTGCCGATCCTCGAGAGCCGGCTCGCCGACCACATCATGCCCGACGTCACCTGGACCGGCGGCATCACCGAGCTGAAGAAGATCGCCACCATGGCGGAGGCCTATTACGTGCCGATCTCGCCGCACGATGCGAGCGGCCCGATCAACGTCGTGGCGGGCGCGCATGTCATGATGACGGTGCCGAACTTCTATCGCCTCGAGACCAGCCGCCATGATCTCGGCAGGTACAACGCCTTCCTCGAAAAGCCGCTCGACAATTCCGGCGGCAGGCTGAAGCTCACCGGCGAACCGGGGCTCGGGATCGCCATGAACACGGACGTGCTGCGGGCGAGCGTCGTCGAGGGCTTTGGCGACATGGCGTGAGAGAGCGCCTCGCTGCCACCGCCCCGGATCCCGGTCGCGCGCCAGCGCGGCCGAAGGCGATCGGCGGAAGAGCGGCCGCTCAGCCGCTTCCCCATTTCCTGTCGGGGTCGGGCCACGGAATCGATGCGACAAGCAGCTTGGTATAGGGATGGGTCGGTGCTCTGATCACCCTCTCCACCGGCCCGTGCTCCACCACCTCGCCCTTGTTCAGGACGAACACCTGGTCGGCGATATGGTAGGCGGTGATGATGTCGTGGGTGATGTAGATCACCGAGACGCTCTGGTCACGGTGAAGCTGCGCCACGTTCTTCAGGATGGTGGCGCGCAGCGAGGCATCGACCATCGACACGGGTTCGTCGGCGACGAGTATTTTCGGGCGTAGCATAAGCGCGCGGGCTACCATCAGCCGCTGGCGCTGCCCGCCGCTCAGCTGGTGCGGGTAGCGGCCGAGCGTGTCCTGGGGATTGAGGCCGACCGCCGCGCAGGCTTCCTCCATCAGAGCCACCGCCGCCTTGCGCGATGCCGCGAGCCGGAACCGCCTGATCGGCACCAGCAGCGCGTGGTCGACCTTGTAGAACGGGTTGAACGCCGAAAACGGGTCCTGGGTGACCGCCTGCACGTCACGGCGGAACCGCGTCCTCGTCGCACGCGACGCGGTCCAGATGTTCTCGCCTTCGTATCTCACTTCGCCGGTGGTCGGCTCCAGAAAGCCGAGGATGATGTTCCCGAGCGTCGACTTGCCGCTGCCGCTTTCGCCGACGACCGCGATGATCCGCGGCTCCTCGGCGAGGAAGGCGAGGCTGAACGGATGCAATGCGGGCGGGCTCCTGCGCATCAGCAGACCGCGCGCGTAGCTCTTGCTGACGCCTCTCAGCTCGAGCGCCGGTGTCATCGTGCCTGCTCCAGGCGGCATGCGACGACGCGGCGGCGCCCGATGCTCACCTCGGGGGGCCGATCGCCTCGGCAGATCGGCATGACGGACGGGCAGCGCGGCGCGAAGCTGCATCCGGGCGGGAGTCTCGCGAGCGAGGGCGCCGTGCCGGGCAGGCCGACGAGGTGCCCGCGATTCTCCAGCGTCGGAACCGACTCGATCAGCATGCGCGTATAGGGGTGGCGCGGCTCCCGGAAGGTCTGCGCGACCGAGCCGATCTCGACGATCCGTCCGGCATACATGACCGCCAGCCTGTCGACGAACTGCGCCATGAGCCCCATGTCGTGGCCGATGAGGATCAGGCAGCAGCCGGTCTCTTTCTGAAGGCGTCCGAGCGTCTCCATCACCTGGCGCTGCGTCACGACGTCGAGGGCGCTCGTCGGCTCGTCGGCGACGATCAGGCGCGGGCTGAGCAGCATGCCGATGGCGATGCAGACGCGCTGCTTCATGCCGCCGCTCAGCTCGTGCGGGTAGGAGCGGGCCACTTCGGGCCGCAGATCGACGCCGCGTAACGCCTCCGCCACCCGCGCCATGGCGAGGGCCCTGGTCGGCGCCGCATCATGGTCGAGGATGGCGTCGAGCATCTGCGATCCGATCGTCTTGACCGGGTTCAGCGAGTTCATCGCCCCTTGCGGGATGTAGCTCACGAGCTTCAGCCGGGCGGCGCGCATCTGCGACGGCGACAGCGTCGTCAGCTCGACGCCGTCGAGGAGGATCGAGCCGGCCGCGATGCGTCCCGGCGGCGTGATCATCCGCAGCAGCGCCAGGGCGGTGGTCGACTTGCCCGAGCCGGACTCGCCGACGATGCCGAGGCGCTCGCCCGGCTCGACGGTGAACGAGACCTCGCTCGCTCCGCGGATCGTTCCCGACGGCAGCCTGTACTCGACCGTCAGGCGATCGACGCGTAGCCCCCCGCTCAAGACTGGCGACTCCGCAGCCGCGGGTTGGCGAACTTGTCGAGACCGGCGCTGATCAGGAACAGGCTGATGAACAGCAGCGTGAGGATGACGATCGGCTCCAGCAGCCACCACCACAGGCCGCGCATCAGGGCGGTGTAGTAGAGCATCCAGTAGATCGTCATGCCGAGCGTCGGCTCGTCGATCGGCCCGAGCCCGAGAGCCTCGAGGCCGATGGCCGACAGGATGGCCGAGGACACCGCGAGCACGAAGCTCGCGGAGATGTAGGGAAGCAGGTTCGGCAGGATCTCCTTGAAGATGATCGCCGGCCCGCTCAGTCCGCCGAGCCGGGCCGTCATGACGAAGCCCGCCTCGCGCATCGACAGCGCCTGCGCCCGGATCTGCCGCGCCGGTCCGAACCACGCCAACATGCCGATGACGATCGCCATTCCGGTGGAGCTGAACTGACCGCGGAACGCCGAGGCGATGACGACCAGCAGCAGAAGCGGCGGCACCGTCAGCCCGACGTCGATCAGCCAGCGCAGGAACAGGTCGAGATAGCCGCGGTAATAGGCCGCCGCGAGCCCGACCAGCGTCCCGAGCGTGATGCCCATGAGGCCGGAAAGCACGCCCACCTTCAGGGTCAGCCAGGTCCCCAGGATCATCACCGCCAGCAGGTCGCGGCCCCGGCTGTCGGTGCCGAACGGGTTCGCCAGCGAGGGCGGCCTGTTGGGCCGCGCCGAAAGCGGCTCGGCGAGCGCCACGTCCCACAGCAGCCTGCCGAAGACGGAGAAGGCCACCAGCAAGGCGAGCAGGCCGAGGCCGACGACGAGCGTGGAGCCGATGCCGTCGCTGCGCGGCCAGAGGCGCGACAGGCGCGCCCCGAGGGTGGCGGGCTCAGGCACGACGGACCTGGATGCGTGGATCGAGCAGCGGCGAGAGGAGGTCGAGCAGCAGCATCGCGACGCCGGTGACGAGCACCAGGATCAGCACGCATCCGTAAATCGTGAAGAAGTCCGACAGCTTGACGGCCTGGAACATCAGGGAGCCGACGCCGGGATAGTTGAACACCATCTCGACCAGAACCGATCCGGTGATCAGCTGCCCGAACGACATGGTGACGGCGGTGAGCTGCGGCAGGATCGCGTTCCGCACGCCATAATGCAGGAACACCCGGCGCGGCTTCAGCCCCTTGGCCTCGGCGAAGTTCATGTAGTCCTCGCCCTGGATGTTCACCATCATGCCGCGCATGCCGACCGCCCACGTCCCCATGGAGGCGATGACGATCGCGAAGGCCGGCAGCAGCGAGTGATAGAGGACGTCGAGGATGAAGCCGGGGGTCCACTCGCGCGGCGCGCCGAGCGCATGGCCGCCGCCGTTCGGGAACCATTGCAGGCGGAAGGCGAAGACGTACACGATGACGAGCGCGATCAGGTAGAACGGCGTCGCTGCGAGGACCATCTGGAACGGCAGCGAGCGGCGGAAGATGGCGGGCGCCTTGGGCCAGGCGGCCAGCGCACCGAGCAGGCTGCCGATCGCGAAGGAGATCAGCGTGGTTGTCCCGAGCAGGCCGATCGTCCACGGCAGCGCGGCGGCGATCATGTCGCCGACCCGGGCCGGATAGTTGGCGATCGAATAGCCGAGGTCGAAGGTCATGACGCTGTAGAGGTAGTCCAGGTACTGCTGCCATAGCGGCCGGTCGAGACCGAACCGCTCCGTGTAGGCGCGGATCATCTCCTCGACGCCGATCATGGAGCCCCCGCCCTGGCCGGCGATCTCGGCGAGGCGCTCCTCGATCGGGTTCGTCCCGGTCAGCCGCGGCACGAAGAAGTTGAGCGTCGCGGCGGCCCAGACCATGCTGAACAGCATGAAGAGGCGCGCGGCCACGGTGCTTATCATCGATGCAGCCTCGAGCTTGCCGTTCGGACCGGCGATGGAGGATCGGGGCCGGAGAGCCGCGTGCGGCCTCCGGCCCGCCGTCCTCAGCTGACCGGCTTGACCATGTGCGCGATGTAGGTCGACGACGCGACATGGTTCGGCGCCGGCGGCATGTAGGGGTCCTCGGTGCCCGGCCAGTTCGTCCAGTAGGTCTGGTTCATCGGCAGCCTGTGGAAGTGCTGGCAGATCGGCACCTCGGGCACCGCCGCGTACCAGATCTCGAGCGCCTTGCGCACATGCGCGTCGATGGCCGGATCACCCGGCTCGAGCGAGGCGATCGGATCGACCGCCGCATCGTAGGCGGGGTTGCGCATCCGCGCATAGAACAGCGAGGGCTTGCCGACGGGGATGAAGTTCTTGCTGTGAAAAGCCTCGAGCGTGGCGAGCGGATCGAAGATGCTGCTGTTCGAATGCCCCGCCAGCACCAGCGGGCAGTTGCCGGCACGGATGATCCTTGAGGCGTCCGGCGTCGCATAGGCGGTGACGTCGAAGCCGCCGCGCCGCAACTGCTGCTGGATCAGCGGTCCGATCTGGTTGGTGATCGCCAGCCCGTACATGTCGCCGCCGGCGCGCTTGCCGTCCTTGGCCCAGAACCCGCCGCTGTCCTTCGCATAGCCGGCCTGCTGCATCAGCTCGGCGCTGCGCTTCGGATTGTAGACCCCGACGTCGTTGGCGGCGGCGAGCTCGGCGCACATCTCGATGTACTTCTGCAGCCGCGGGAAGGCCGGAAACGGTCCCTTGCTGATCTGTCCCGCGCCGCCGAAGGCGAAGTCGAGGATCTGTTCCGGATCGATGGCGTAGGACACGGCCTTGCGGACCCGCACGTCGTTCCAGCGCACGTCCTCGCTGTTGAAGAAGACCGAGATCGGCCACCAGTCGAGATTGCCGAAAGGGCGGCTCGTGCCCGCTGAACGTCGTCAGCTTGCCGTTCTGGCGCAGCAGCTCCTGGATCAGCTCGGGGTCCTGTATGTCGGCCGAGATGTCGATCATGTTGGACACCGCGAGCTGGGCCACGCGGTCGCGCGAGACGCTCGGCACGGTGATGATGCGCTCCGGCGCCGGCAGCGGACGGAAGCCTGTCTTGGCGCCCCACCAGTCGTCGCGGCGCTCGCAGATCACCTCGCTCGGCTGGGCGCTGACGACGCGCCAAGCGGAGGTGCTCACCGGCAGCCCCTTGCTGATGTCGAGGTTCGTGAACGCTGCCTTGTCCTTCACGTCCTTCCAGATGTGCTCGGGAACCCACTGCAGGCCGAACGCGAAGTAGGCGATGCCGAACTGGTACATGTGCCGGGGGTCGGGCTGGTTGAAGTCGACGCGGACGGTCAGGTCGTCGACGGCGGTGGCGCCCGCCACCTTGTGCGCGACGATCGACGCGTCGCGCATCGTCTTCTCAGTCTTCCCGTTCTCGATCAGCATGTTGTAGGTGAAGGCGACGTCGCGCGCCGTGAAGGGCTTGCCGTCGCTCCAGGTCACCCCTGGACGCAGCTTTATCGTGACCGACTTGTAGTCCTTGGCGTATTCGAAGCTCTCCCCGATCCAGGGGATCAGCTCGTCCCGGTAGAGATTGTAGTAGAAGAGCGGCTCGGTCGCGTACATGAAGCCGTTCCGCAGGTCGACACCGGCCGCGTAGTAGTTGGCGTTGACGGTGTTGGTGAATACCGGGCCGTCGACGGAGCTCGACACGATATAGGTGCGGCCGCGTGCGGCCTGGGCCTGGGCCGGGAACGGCAGAGCGGCTGCCACGGCGAGTGCGGCCGTTCCGGTCAGAAGCTCGCGCCTCGTCGCCTCGATCCTGTCTCGCATTGTTCTCTCCTCCCTTTTTCGTTGGACGAACGCACCGCTACCAGTTGGTGTGCGATCCGTCCGGCCGGCGGAACTGCGGCATCTGGTAGAAGCGGAAGTCCTCCGGCCGCGGCAGCAGGTCCTCGGCGATCTCGATGCCGAGGCCCGGGCCGGTGGGGAGCGGATAGTCCGCCCCGTCGAGCACGGGCTGCCTCAGGAAGACATCCGAGACATGCCGGCCGGTTTCCTCGCCCGGACTCGTGCGGCATTCCAGCCAGCTGAAGTTCGGGACCGCGGCACAAAGGTGAATGCTCGCCGCCGTGCACACCGGCCCGAGCGGATTGTGCGGCATCAGGTCGATGTAGTGGGCCTCGCACCAGCCGGCGACCTTCATGGCCTCCGTGAAGCCGCCGACATTGCAGATGTCGACGCGTGCATACTGGGTGAGCCCGCGTTCGACATAGGGCAGGAACTGCCACTTGGACGAGAACTCCTCGCCGATGGCGAACGGGATCGATGTCATGCTGCGCAGCGCCGCATAGGCGTCCGGCGTCTCGTCGCGGATCGGCTCCTCGACGAAGTCCAGCGTGCCGGCCGGCATCCGCTGGCAGAAGGATGCGGCTTCCGCGACCGAAAGCCGGTGGTGCCAGTCGATGCCGAGGACGGCGTCCGTGCCGAGCTCGGCCCGGCACTGCGTCATCCATCCGGCGGTCGTCGTCAGCGACTGCCACGGGTCGAACCGTGTCGGCGCGTCGCGGCCGGGGTCGGCGCGCCCGAGCCGCATGCACGTCCAGCCCGCCGCGCGGACCTTGCGGGCGCGCAGGATCATCGTCTTCGCATCGGCCGCCTTCACCGAGGCGAAGGTGGGGATGCGGTCGCGGCACTTGCCGCCGAGCAGCTCGTAGACCGGAACCGACAGCGCCTTGCCCTTGATGTCGTAGAGGGCGATGTCGATCGCCGAGATCGCCGCCGTCAGAACCCTGCCGCCCTCGAAATACTGGCTGCGGTACATCTCCTGCCAGAGCCCCGCGATCTCCATCGGGCTGCGCCCGACGAGGATGCGGGCATAGTGCTCGATGGCGCCCATGACCGCGCGCTCGCGGCTCGCGAGGCCGGATTCGCCCCAGCCGAAAAGCCCGGAATCGGTCTCCACCTTGACGAGGAGCTGGTTGCGGTCCCCGACCCAGATCGGAAATGTCCTGATCGCGGTGATCTTCACTGTCTCGCTCAGAAGGATTCGCGGAGCCGGTCGGGCAGGCGCGAGAGAAGGTCGTCGCGCGACGAGCGCACGTGCAGGGCCGCGATCCGTCGGGCGGCGTCGCCGTCGCCGCTGCGGAAGGCGTCGAGAAGCCCACGATGCTCGCGCTGCACCGTGCGCTGGCGCACCTCGCTGAAGCCGCAGCTCAGCCGCAGCGCCCGCGTCAGGGCGAGATGCCGGCCGATCACCTCCAGCGCCTCGTAGTTGCGCGAGGCGCCGTTGATGATCTGGTGGAACTGGCGGTTGATCTCGAAGGCGCCCTCGTAGTCGTGCGCCTCCACAGCCTGATCGTGCTGCGCCTGCACGGCCTCTAGGATGGCGATCTGGTGCGGCGAGGCGGATTCGGCGAAGGCCGCGGTAAGGAAGCTCTCGACGGCCTCCCGGAGGTCGAAGATGCGGATCAGGCGCTCCGCATCGATGCGGCGGACCCGCGCGCCCCTGTTGTGCTCCATGACGATCAGCCCTTCGCCCTGGAGCACCTGCAGCGCCTCGCGGATCGGGGCCGCGCTGACGCCGTAGCGCTCGGACAGAACGCGGACCTTGAGCCACTCCTCGGGTGCGAGGACACCCCGGGCGATGTCCTCCCGCATGCGGCTCGCGATCCGCGAATAGTGCGTCGCGCCTTGACGCTCGGCCACGTCCCGCTCGGCCTTTCCGTTCACGGCAATGGGCATGCGACGCTCTTGGTCGATGGAATTCAAAAATAATATATGAAAATCCCAAATCGCATGTCAAATGAGGGCGTGTCGAAGTGAAGGGAGGCTGCACTGCGGATTCTGATCACCGGCGCCACCGGCAATCTCGGCCGGAAGCTGCGCGCCCATTTCGATGCGAGCGCGCAGTTCGACCTCCGGGCGACCTGTCTCAATCCGGAGGCGGAAGCGGGTGTAGCGACCGCCGACCTCGCCCTCGCCGACGCGCCGTGGGCGGCATTGTTCGAGGGGATCGACACGGTTATCCATCTTGCGGGCGATCCACGTCCCTCGGCCGATTCGGCCAGCATCGAGCGCGCCAATGTCGACGTCACGCTGAACGTGCTTGAGGCGGCGCGCCGCTACGAAGTCGGCCGCGTGGTGTTCGCGAGCTCGAACTGGGTGATGGCCGGCTATCGCTTCACTGAAGACCGCCTGACGACCGACCTGCCGCCCCGCCCCATCAATGCCTACGGCGCATCGAAACTGCTCGGCGAACGGGCGGGGCTGATGCTCGACCGCTCCTCCGGAGTCTCGTTCGTGGCGCTGCGCATCGGCTTCTGCCAGCGCGGCGACAACTTGCCGGGACCCCACATGGGCTACGGCCTCTGGGGCCAGCAGATGTGGCTGAGCGACCGGGACCTTTGCCGGGGCTTCGAGCGAGCAGTGCTGGCCGAGGACCTCGGCGGCGCGGTCCTCAACCTGATGTCGGACAACAGCGGCATGCGCTGGGATCTCTCGGCGACTCGGGCCGCGATCGGCTATGTCCCGGCGGATCGGTCGACGCCGGTGGAGACGGTCGACACGCGTCGCGGCGACACCTGGGCGCGCAGCGGGCTCGAGACGCTCGCCGGCCTGACGACGCTGCTGTCTTCGAGAAGCTGAGGGATTTTTCGATGCATCCGACCGACTTTCGCCAGCTGAGATCGCCCGCCGATATTCTCGGAGAGAGCCCGGTCTGGTCCGAGGAGGAGTCGTCCTTCTATTGGGTCGACATCCGCGGCCCGCTGATCCGGCGCTGGACGCCGGGCCGCGACACGACCGACGCCTGGGAGGCACCGTCCCTCGTCGGCTGCATCGTTCCGCGCCGGTCCGGCGGCCTCGTCGTCGGCCTCGCCGACCGGGTCGCCTATTTCTCCCCGCGCACTGGCGCCTTCTCGCCGGCGTTCGATCTCCCGCTGCTCACCGCGGAGCAGCGTCTGAACGACGGCAAGTGCGACCCGCAGGGACGGTTCTGGGTCGGCTCGATGAACATCGTCACGCGCGAGCCCGACGGAAGGCTCTATCGCGTCGACCCGGACGGCACCGTCGCGATCATGCTGGAGGGGCTCGCGATTCCCAACAGCCTCAGCTGGAACGTGGCCGGCGACACCATGTACTTCTCGCAGACGCGCGACCGCCGGCTGCTGCGCTTCCCCTTCGATCCCGCCACGGGCACCATCGGCGAGCCGTCGCTGATCGCCGAGATCGCGGAGCCCGGCACGCCGGACGGCGCCACGGTGGATGCCGAGGACCGTCTGTGGGTCGCCGAGTTCGGCAATGACCGGCTGGCGCGGATCGGCATGCGCGAGGCATCGCTGACCCATATCGATCTGCCCTGCAGCTGTCCGACCAGCTGCGCGTTCGGCGGGCACGACATGCGGACGCTGCTCGTCACATCGGCCAGCGTGCGCCTCTCCGACGAGGAGCGGGCCACCGCTCCGCACGAGGGGGGCGCATTCGCCGCCGAGGCGGATGCGCCCGGAATCCCGCCCCATCTCTTCGGGACCTGAAGCCGGCGCCTCGGGAATGCCATTCGCCGCGCCGCGCGCGGCACCGCGCGTCGCAGGCGGCTACCAGTCGGCGACGCGGTCGCCGCCGGTGAACTGCGCGCTCTTGTCGGTGTATTCGAACAGCTCGATCCGCACATTGTTCGGGTCGCGAATCCAGGCCTGCCAGGTGTCGTCGCAGGCGCGCCGCTTGGCGGTGACGTCCACGCCTTTGGACTTGATGTGCGCGATCGCGTTGTCCAGATTCTCCACTTCGAGGCAGAGGTGGTTGATCTGGTTGGTATCGCTCCAGGACGTTCCGTCCTTGCGAAACACCTCGACGTGAGTACGCCCGTCGCAAGCGAGATAGAATCCGAAGATTTCTCCGTCCCGGAGGAAATTGAACTGCGTATTCATTCCCAGCATGTCTTCGTAGAACCGCCGCGTCTCCTCCAGATCGTGAGCGAAGATGCAGACATGCGCGAGCTGCTTCACCTTGATCATGATCGCCTCCCCCGGCGCGAAAGCGCATCGGCGCCGCATGCGCTCAACAGTGATGCTAGCGCGAATGGGCGATCCACGAAATGCGCGGCGGGCCGGAAGGGGCCATCTTCCGAGGGTTCGTGTCGGCCTGCAGGCACTGTGGATCCGAAGGATCTATTCGAGCATGCTCGGCACTTCGTCCTCGGTGGCGCCGGCGTCGGCCAGCACGGCGCGGGCGGCCTCCGAATCGCGGTCCATCTGCGCGACGAGCGCCTCGGCGCTGTCGAAGCGCTCTTCCGGCCGGAGCAGGGCCAGGAACTCGACCTCGAGCGTGCGGCCGTAGAGATCGCCCGAGAAGTCGAACAGGAAGACCTCGAGCAGCGGCGCGCCGTCGTCGAAGGTCGGCCGGCGGCCGAAGCTCGCGACCCCGTCGAACAGCGTGCCGGGCGCATCGGCGATCGCGGCGCGGACGGCATAGATGCCGTGCATCAGGCGGCAGGCCGGATCGAGCGCGATGTTGGCGGTGGGGTAGCCTAGCGTGCGGCCGCGCTTCTCGCCCGGGGTGACCGTCCCCTGCACGAACCAGCGATAGCCGAGCAGCCGATTGGCCTCGGCGATGCGGCCCGCCGCGAGATGGTTGCGGATCGCCGAGGCGGAGACCGGGTCGAAGCCGCCGACCGGGGCGACGACGACCGTCTCGAAGCCGAGCCGCCGGCCGAGCTCCTCGAGCATCTGCGGCGAGCCGGCCCGGCCCTTGCCGAAGTGGAAATCGTAGCCGACGACCACCACGCGGGCGGCGAGCCGCTCCACCAGGACGCGGCGGACAAAATCCTCGGCGGCGAGGCCGGCGAGCGCTTCGTCGAAGGTGAGCACGGCGGCACCGTCGAGGCCGAGCCGCCGCAACAGCTCGATCTTGGTCTCCGGCTGCGTCAGCCGGAAGACCGGCCGGTCGGGGCGGAAGAAGGTGCGCGGATGCGGCTCGAAGGTCAGCGCGATCGCCGGCCGCCGGAGCGTGTGCGCGCGGTCGCGGGCGGTCTCCAGCACCAGACGATGGCCGCGATGCACGCCGTCGAAATTGCCGATGGCGACATGGCCGCCGGAAAGCCGCGGCGGCACCTGCGGCGGGTCGTGACGAATCCAGAAGGGCGCGGCGGCGAGCGATGGAGACATAGGCGTTGCAGTTGGAGCCGCGCTGCTCACGGCGCGGGCAGCGTCCGGGCCCGTGGGCACCGGCCAGGGGTGTTTGACCCGACACGCCGCGGAAGACAAGGCGTCGGCAGCCGCACCGGGGAAGGATTTCGCCGTTCGGTGCTGCGACCTCGCGCAGCGGCACCGTTCAGAGCGCGAGCTCGCGGAAGGCGGGCTCGACCGATCCGCCCCAGCGGCCGGCATAGTCGGCGAGCAGCCGCTCGGCCAGCGTCCGCCCGTCGTCGAGCATCTCCCGCAGCGGCTCGAGGAAGCGCCCCTCGTCCTCGCCGGCATTGTTCAGCCGCGCGCGCCGCCCGAGGCCGCCGGCGGCGAGCGCGACGACGTCGCGCGCCACGTCGAGCACGCGCCGATGATGGATCTTCGCCGAGAGGCCGAGGCGCGGCACCTCGTCCCGCAGCTTCTGCCGGTCGGCCGCGCTCCAGTCGGCGACGAGGTCGAGCGCCCCCTGCAGGGCGGTCTCGTCGTAGAGGAGGCCGGTCCACAGCGCCGGCAGCGCGCACAGCCGGCCGACGGGACCCGCATCCGCGCCGCGCATCTCGAGGTAGCGCTTCAGCCGCACCTCGGGGAAGATCGTGGTGAGGTGGTTCGACCAGTCCGACAGCGTGGCGCGCTCACCCGGCAGCGCCGCGAGGCGCCCGGCCAACAGGTCGCGGAAGGAGGCGCCGGCGACGTCGTGATAGGTATCGCCGCGCTTGACGAAATACAGGGGCACGTCGAGCGCATAGTCGACATAGCGCTCGAAGCCCATGCCGTCCTCGAAGACGAACGGCAGCATGCCGCTGCGGTCGGCGTCGGTGTGGCGCCAGATCTCCGAGCGCATCGACAGAAAGCCGTTCGGCTTGCCGTCGGTAAAGGGCGAGTTGGCGAACAGCGCGGTGGCGATCGGCTGCAGGGCGATGCTGGCGCGCAGCTTGCGCACCATGTCGGCCTCGGTCGAGAAGTCCAGATTCACCTGCACGGTGCAGGTCCGGTACATCATGTCGAGGCCCATGGTGCCGACGCGCGGCATGTAGGCGGTCATGATGTCGTAGCGGCGCTTGGGCATGCGCGGGATCTGGTCCCGCGTCCAGGTCGGGATCATGCCCATGCCGAGGAAGCCGATGCCGAGCGGCGTCGCCACCTCGCGCACCTGGGCGAGGTGGGCATGCACCTCGCGGCAGGTGTGGTGCAGCGAGGGCACCGGCGCGCCCGAAAGTTCGAACTGGCCGCCGGGCTCGAGGCTGATGGCGCCGCCGCCGGTGACGTCGAGCAGGCCGATGATGTGCTCGCCTTCCATGATCGGCTGCCAGCCGAGCAGGCCCTGCATCCCCTCGAGAATCGCGCGGATGCCGCGCGGCCCCTCGTAGGGAACGGGTGCGAGGTCGGCTCTGCGGAACGGGAACTTCTCGTGCTCGGTGCCGATGCGGAAGCGCTCCGGCGGCTTGCAGCCGGCGGCGATCCACTCGACGAGCTGGTCGCGCGATCGGATCGGTGTCTCGTCGATTGTATCGCGGGCCATGGACGCTCCCCCCGGGCGGACCCGTGACGTAAGCGGTCGGCCGGCATCCGTAAAGCCTCGACCGGGATCGGATGGGTTCCGGCGTCAGGGGGAGCTGCGCTCGCGTATCGCCTGCACGAGCGCGAGCGCCGCGACCGCCGCGGTGTCGGCGCGCAGGATGCGCGGCCCGAGCGACAGCCGGACGACGCCCGGAAGGGCGAGCAGCGCCCGCCGCTCGGCCTCCTCGAAGCCGCCTTCGGGACCGATCAGCACCGCGGCCGGCCCCTCCGCGACGGCCTCGAGGGGGGCGAGCGAATCGCCTGCGGCGCTCGCCTCGTCGCAGAAGACCAGCCTGCGGCCGGCCGGCCAGTCGGCGACGATGCGGTCGAGCGGCACCGGCGCGGCGAGGTCGGGCGGGGCGAGGATGCCGCACTGCTCGGCGGCCTCGACGATGTTGGCGCGCATGCGCTCGAGGTTGACGCGGCTCGTCTGGGTACGGCGCGTGAGAACGGGGAGCAGCCTTCCGGCGCCCATCTCCACCGCCTTCTGCACCATGTAGTCGAGCCGGGCGTGCTTCAGCGGCGCGAACAGGTACCAGAGGTCGGCCGGCGGCGTCTGCGGCCGGGTTTGCGCCTCGACGGTCAGCACCGTCCGCCGCTTCTCGGCGACCGCGATGCGGGCCCGCCATTCGCCGTCGCGCCCGTTGAAGACGAGCAGGGCCGTGCCGGCCGGCAGCCGCAGCACGTTGCGGAGATAGTTCGCCTGCTCCGCCTCGAGCGCGAGCTCGGTGCCGGCTGCGAGCGCGCCGGCGACGAACAGCCGGCAGGCGGGCGTCTCAGACATGGGCGGTGGGGGCCGGCGACGGGGTGGCAGCAGAGCCGGTGGACGTCACATCCACGTCATCATCGCCGAAATCGTGGCGCGTACAGGGACAGCAAGAGCGCGAGACGCAGGCGCTCGTTGCTGCCTCGAAGGCCCATCGGAGCTGCATCGACGCAGAGAATCCGGTTCCTGCCGGCGCCATTCATTCCAATCCTTCTTCCGGTGACGTTTCGCAGCCCGCGGACCGCAGGGCACAGCCGGAGCAATCCTTGCGAACAGCCGAGCTTCGTGTATCAATCCATGTCAGAGGGGCGAAGGGTCGACAATGGGGAGAACAATGATCTCATCGCGATACCTGCTCGCCGCGGCGCTCGCCGCATTCTCGATCGCCCCCGCCGCCGGTCTGGCGCAGTCTGGAAGCGGCCCGGGCGTTCCACTCGGACCTCAGAGCCCGCTGACCCGGGAGCCGCTGTCGCGTGACGCGATACGCAATGCCAAGCCGATGCCGATGCCGGAGCTGAGCGAGGAGGAGGGCCGACAGCTGTTCCGCGGCGACCTACCGCCTCTTCGCCCGGAGGATGCGACGCCGCAGGCGGAGGCGATGGGGCGCGGCAACGTCCGCAAGGGGCCGTTGCGATGGGCGGGCAAGCTGTTCCATGATCTCGGCGGCGGGAGCGTCAGCTACTGCACGGCGCAGTTCATCGACAAAAACATCATCGTCACGGCAGCTCACTGCGTCGTGCTGGATAATGGCTTCATTGGGCTGCTCGAGTTCCAGCTGCAATACAATAAGGGTAAGTTCAGCAAGTTCTATCCGATAGCTGACTTTCGGTACTGGAGCGCATGGCATTCGCCGGGAGTTGATCGCTGGCAGTGGGACTATGCGATCTTGTGCACTGCCCAGAAGAGCAAGACTGGACACTTCGGTTGGGAGGCTCTCTGGGCGAAGAAATACAACAAGGTAACTTCTATCGGCTATCCGGCGGCGATCGACAAGGGCGAGATCATCCAAGTCGTCTCCGGTCCGATCAAGCGTTACAACCCCTATGTCAATGTCTACGAGCTGAATCAAGGCGTTGCCAAGTACACGCAGGGGGCGAGTGGTGGAGCGTGGGTCGCCGACTATAAAGGCAAGAATCGAGTCGTCTCGGTGAACTCTTTCATCTTCGCAAATCGCAAGGGGCGCATGTACGGCCCCTATTTCGACAAGGATTTCATCGATCTCTTGAATATCGTCAGAAAGCTGCCCGCCTGCTGACGCGGGGGCCGTCCGCGCAGCGACCGTGATCGGCCGCCTGTTCGAGCGGCCGATTCTCCTGTAGGAGGCCGGCATGCGCCCGCCCTCCTCCACCGCGGTCGCCGACGCCGTGCCGCGCAACTGGGTCGACCGGGCCGCGCCGGAATGGATGCGGCCCTATCTGCGGCTCGCCCGCGCCGATCGGCCGATCGGCGCCTGGCTCTTGTTCTGGCCCTGCGCCTGGAGCGCGGGGCTCGCCGCCGTCGCGGCCGGGGACTCCTATCCGGATCCGCTGCACGTCCTCCTGTTCGGGATCGGCGCGATGGCGATGCGCGGTGCCGGCTGCACCTGGAACGACCTCGTCGACCGCGACATCGATGCCAAGGTGGCGCGCACCCGCAGCCGCCCCCTGCCCTCGGGTCAGGTGACGGCGCGGCAGGCGGCGCTGTTCCTCGGCCTGCTGCTGCTCGTCGGCCTCCTCGTGCTCCTGCAGTTCAACCGGTTCACGATCCTCGTCGGCTTCGCCTCGGTGCTGCCGGTCGTGACCTATCCGTTCATGAAGCGGATCACCTGGTGGCCGCAAGCCATGCTCGGCATCTGCTTCGGCTGGGGCACCCTGATGGGCTGGGCGGCCGTCTTCGGCCGCCTCGATCCGGCGCCGCTGGTGCTCTACGCCGCCAGCATCCTCTGGATCATCGGCTACGACACGATCTACGCCCATCAGGACAAGGAGGACGACGCCCTCGTCGGCGTGCACTCGACCGCGCGCCTGTTCGGTCCGCGGACGAAGCCGTTCGTCGCCGGCTTCTATGCCGGGACCGTGGCGCTGCTCGGGCTCGCCTTCGCGCTCGCCGGCGTCGGGCTCGCGGGCTGGATCGGCCTTCTCTTGTTCGCCGGCCATCTCGGCTGGCAGGTGCAGGCCCTGCGGCCGGACGACCCCGACAACTGCCTGCGCCTGTTCCGGTCGAACCGCGACGCGGGCGCCATCCTGTTCGCCGGCCTCACGCTCGCGGCGGCGCTGTCGTAACGCCGGCGCGGGGCGCTCGCGCTCCCCGCGCCGGCGCGCCGGGCTAGTCGATGATGGTGACG
>JAEZCD010000090.1 GCA_023430145.1 Pseudomonadota bacterium | reverse complement strand
GCGGCTCGGGAAGGGGACCCAGCGGGCATCCGGGAAGGCACGGTGCGTTTCATCCATCCGGGTCGGCCCAACCCGGCTCGCTCCTCGCCATCACGAGGAGGCGCGCGTGCCCCGGCGCCGGGACGGGCGAATGTGTCGCCCGTAGCCCATCCCGCCCCGTGAGCCGAAGCGTGGCCTTGCCTCGGCCCGGCGTATCGCCCATGGTCCCGCCGCTGCCGACCGGAGGCCCGCCATGGCCCGCGCATACGCGATCCTCGATGTGTTCACGCGGACGCCGCTGGCCGGCAACGCGCTGGCCGTGGTCTATGACGGCCGCGGCCTCGACAGCGTGCGGATGCAGGCGATCGCGCGCGAGACGAACCTGTCGGAGACCGTCTTCGTGCTGCCGCCGGCCGATCCGGCGCAGCGCGCGCGGCTGCGGATTTTCACCCCCGCCGCCGAGCTGCCCTTCGCCGGCCATCCGACGGTCGGCACCGCAGTCGCCCTCGCTTTGCAGGACGGCGGCGGTGACCGGCGCTTCATCCTCGGCGAGGAGATCGGCCCGGTCGACTGCGAGGTGCGGATCGAGGGCGAGCACACCGGCTGGGCGCGCTTCCGGCTGCCGAAGCTGCCCTACGACGCGGGCGCCGCGGCGCCGGTCGAGAAACTCGCCGCCGCGCTCGGCCTCGAGGCCGACGAGATCGGCTTTGCCGGGCATCGTCCCTCGCGCTGGGGCGTCGGCGCCCCGTTCACGATGGTGCCGCTGCGCGACCGCGAAGCTCTCTCCCGCGCCGCCATCGTCCCCGCCGCCTGGGCGGAGGCGTTCGGCAGCGACAGGCACAACGCTGCCTTCCTCTACGTCCGCGGCGGCACCGAGGGCGGCGATTTCCGCACCCGTATGTATTGCCCCGGAATGGGCATCGGCGAGGACCCGGCGACCGGGTCGGCGGTGGCCTCCTTCGCCGGCCTCCTCATGCAGACCGAGCGTCCGGGCGACGGCGAGCACGCCTTCTTGATCGAGCAGGGGTTCGAGATGGGACGGCCGAGCCTCATCGAGCTCGGGCTGTCGATCGCGGGCGGGCAGCTCGCCTCGGCGACGATCGCCGGTGGCGCGGTCAGGATCGCCGACGGGATCCTCTACGCGTGAAGATGCTCAACCCGTCCGCCGCGCCTCCCGTGCTGCACGAGGTCGGCGGTTTCGACATGCGCATCGCGGCCGAGCCCTGGTGGTTCGCCGAGCGTCACGCCGAGGAGATCGCCGCGCATTGGCGCGCCGCCGCGGCGAAGAATCCGACCCTGTTCAACGGCCGCGTGCTGATCGCCCGCGAGCTTTCGGTCGAGGCCGGCATCGTCCGCGCCACCTATGTCGAGATCGACTATGCCGTGCTGCTCTACTGGCGCAGCCTCGGCTTTCCCTCCCTCAGCGGTGCCGCCAACTGCTTCGGCGCCGGCGTCGTGGTGACGGCCGACGGCGCCGTACTGCTCGCCGAGATGGGCCGCCACACGGCGAATGCGGGCCGCATCTTCTTCCCCGCCGGTACGCCGGATCGCGACGACATCCGCGGCGACCGGCTGGACATCGAGAGCTCGATCCTGCGCGAGCTCGGCGAGGAGACCGGGCTTACGAACGGCATCGTGCGGCCGTCCGGGCAGCGCTGGGCGATCGTGGACGGGGCGCTCGCCGCCTGCGCGCGGCGGCTCGACACCGATCTCGACGCCGAGGCGCTGGGGGAACGGATCCGCGGCTTCCTCGCCCGCGAGAAGCAGCCGGAGCTCGACGGCATCGTGCTGGCGCGCTCGATGGCCGACGTCGACCCGGTGCGCGTGCCGGCCTATGCGCAGGCGCTGCTGAAGGTGCTGCTGCCCGGCTGAGCCGGTGGGCTCAGAGCGGGTAGCCGTGCTTCTTCTTGATGGCGTTGAGCTGGGTGATGGCCTGTGCGCTCTGGCCGGCCTTGCAGGTCGCCGTCACCGGCACCATGCCGGCCATCGCCGCGGCGTAGACTTCCTTGTCGACCCGGCCGAGCTTGAGGTCCTGGTTGAGGATGCGCTGGAAGCGGGCGAGCGCGTCGTCGCAGGCCGCGGCATGGGCGAAGCCCGTGCTGCCGAGCAGGGCGGCCGCGGCGAGGGCGCCGGCGAGGTGGGTGCGCATGGAGGAGAGCCTCGAATCCGATCGGTCCCCGTTTCTCGCGCCGACGCCGGCACAAGCGGTGCGAGGAATGCCTTGTCGGTCAGGCTACCATCAGCACCATCCGCCCCTCCTGCGGCGGCGTGCCTCCGGCGACGTCCGCACCCGCGCGCGGTCTATCGCGGCGCTTGATCTTGATCTCGACGTCGCTCCCGAGCGCGCGGACGAAGCCGAGCAACCGCTCCAGGGAATAGCCCCCTATCCGGCCCCGCAGCAGTTTCGACACGTCCGGCTGCGACAGGCCCATCCGGGAGCCGGCGGTCGTCTGGCTGAGGCCCTGGCTCTCGATCAACTCGCTCAGCGTGGCGACGAGACGGGCCTTGATCAGCTCCTCTTCGGCGTTCGGCAGCCCGAGGTCGGCGAAGACGTTGCCGCTGCCTCGGGTGATGGTGAAATCATCGCTCATGCGGTCGCCCTCCTTCTCGGCCGGTCGGCGTTCGGCGCAAGCATTTCGTCAGCCGTTCGTGAGCAAATCCCCGGAATATTTCGCCGCGTAGTGCTCGCGTGCCGCGCGCAGCCGTCGCTTGACCAGGTCGATATCGGACTTCGGCGTCGCAATGTCGCGCTTCGACTTCTTCTGAAATGGGTGCAAGACGTAGACTGCGCCAGCGAACTTGACCGTATAGACGGCCCGGTACGCATCGCCGGCATGGTCCTCGACGATTTCGAGGACGCCTGCGCCCTTGAACTCTTTGTCACCGCGAGGGGCTTTGCCGAGGGACATAGAGCGCATGTCCAATCTCGCGTGCTACGTCTCCCGGAAGGCTTTCAGATCGTCGCGCGCGGAGCCGACCCACTCGACCGGCTTCTCGTCCACGGGCGGTTCGATCGGCGCACCCCGTTCACGGCTCGCTTCTATGGTAGAAATACCATAAGCCGGACCAATCCTCAAGCCTCCTGCGCTGCTGAGCCTTTCAAACGGGACGAGGCAAGCCGGAGCTCCGCCAACTCACAGCAAGTGGTTGAACACCCCCTCGCGGAGCAGGCCGGCGGCGGCGCTGGCGACGGGCAGGGCGGTGGCGAGGGTCGCCGCGGTCAAGGCGACGACGAGGAGCATGTTCAGCTCGGCATAGAAGCGGTTCAAGGCTTTGCGCTCCGCGCGAATCGGTTGCGGTTGTTGCAGGAATCCTCATCTGCGCATTTTGTTCCCGCATTGCCGGTTGTGCGGCGACACCGTGGCAAGGCTCGCGCTTGGCCTAGCGCTTCGACATGCGCGCCAGATCCTCGGCGTCGGGCCAGCAGTCGAGCGTGAGGCCGTTCGCCTTCTCGAAGGCGCCGAGAGCCACGCGGGTCTTTTGCCCCGCCTTGCCGTCGATCTTGTCGGTGTAGAGGCCGGCGGCGGCGAGCCCCTTCTGCATCGCTTCGAGATCCGTGGTTTTCAGCTGCACGAGCTTGTCCCAGGGGCGTGAAAAGCCGCCGCGGCCGGCGATGCGGTCGCCGAGATGGCCGACATAGAGGGCATAGAGGTCGGCGAAGTTGTAGCTCTTGATGACGTAGAAGTTCTTCAGCGTCAGGAAGGCCGGGCCGTAGGTGCCTGCCGGCAGGAACAGCGAAGCCGGCTCGGCGAGGTCGGCGTCGGCGACCTTGCGGCCGCCGGCGGGCTTGAAGCCCCGCTTCAGCCAGTCGCGTACCGGCAGCACGCGCTCCGGCTCGGCCTCGGTACAGTCCATGGTCGCGGGCGGCACCACCTCGTAGGCCCAGCCCTTGCCGGGTCGCCAGCCCTTGTCGAGCAGCTGGTTGGCCGCCGAGGCGAGCGCGTCGGGCACGGAATTCCAGATGTCGCGGCGGCCGTCGCCGTCGAAATCGGCGCCGTATTTGAAGAACTCGTAAGGCATGAACTGCGTCTGCCCCATGGCGCCGGCCCAGGAGCTCTTCATGCCGGCGAGGGAGACGTCGCCGGCCTCGAGTATCTTCAGGCCATAGAGGAGCTGGGCGCGAAAATAGTCGCGCCGGCGGCCCGTATAGGCGTGCGTGGCGAGCACGCGGATGGCGTTGTAGCGGAGCGGCGCGGCGCCGTAATTGGTCTCGCGCGCCCAGATCGCCAGCAGCACCGGGCCCGGCACGCCGGATTTCCGCTCGAGCGCGGCGAGCGTCGCCTTGTGCTCGCCGGCGAGCTTTTGGCCGCGGGTCGCCAGCGTGGCGAGGCCGCCGGCGGCCATGTAGTCCGCCGGCCGCTGCACGAACTCGGCCTGCGCCGCCCGCGGCTTCTCCGGGCGGCCGGGAATTGCCAGCTCCGGCAGCGACATGTCGGGTGTCAGACCGGCGGTGGCCGCGTCGAAAGTCTTGCGCGAGACGCCGGCCTTCTGCGCATCAGGCCACAGCTCGGCGAGGAATTTCTGGAAGTCGGCGCGGGCCGGGGCGGGAGCGAGGAGGAGGAAGGCGAGAGCGACGAGGAGTCGACGCCATTGGAGGCTGCCTCCCTCGGCTGTGCCCCGGGGCCTCGTCATTGCGAGGAGCGACAGCGACGAAGCAGTCCAGCTTTCGGGCGCCGCAAGAGAAGCTGGATTGCTTCGCTGCGCTCGCAATGACGCGGAGCATTCCCGGCCGCTCGGGCGAACCATCATCCTCACTCTCCCCGCTCGAACAGGCTGCCGGCGACATCGCGGGCGGTCGGCTGCGGCAGCTCCAGGAAGGGCAGGGGGCGGCATACCGCGATGGCGGCGAGCCCCACCCGGGCGGTGAGCAGGCCGTTGATCACCCCTTCGCCGAGCCGCGCCGAGAGCTTTGCGGCGATGCCGTGGCCGACGAGCTGGTCGATGACGCCCTCGCCGGCCGCCATGCCGCCCGTGACCGCGAGATGGCCCGCGACGTGCCGCAGGAGGCGGAAGAAACCGAGCCGTCCCGGCCGCCCGCCATAGACTTCCGCCACGCGCCGGATCAGCGACACCGTCACCGCCGCCACCACCGCGATGTCGATCACCGCCCGCGGCGCCACCGCCGTCACCATCGAGACGCGCTTGGCCGCGTTGCCGACGAGGCGGCGGGCGCGGGCGTCGAGATCGTCCATCAGCTCGCGCTCGGCGAGCCGGACGAGATCGGCGCCGTCGACGATCTCGCGCGACAGCTTCGTCAGCTCGGCGCGGGCCCGGGCGGTGGTCGGATCGGAGGCGTAGAGCGCGACCAGCTCGCGGACGAGCTTTCGGCCCCGTTCGCGATCGTCGGTCGCCACGACGTCCACCGCCTCGGCGCGCATGTCGTCGATATGCTTCAGGCGCCAGATCGCCCGCAGCTCGCGCACCGCGAGCGCGATCGCGGCGAGGGCGGCGAGGGCGACGAAGCCGGCGCCGGTCCAGCCGAGAATCTCCGAGCGCGCGAACAGCGCCTCGACGAGCGAGGCCAGCGCGAGCCCGGCGGCGAGGCTGAGAATGCCGCCGAGCGCCGTCCAGAACAGGCGGCCGAGCGTGCGCCCCTGCCGCCGCGCGGCGACCTCGCTCGGCTGCTCCTCGGCCTGCCCCTCGGCGATGTCGGGGGTCTCGCTGACGAGGATGCGGTCCGCGGAGACGAAGGCGTCCTCCTCCGCGGCGCGCTCGCGGGCATTGATGGGAAAGGCGGTGGGCCGGCTAGCCATGAAGAGCGCCCTCCCTTCGCCTCGCCGAAATTCGCTCCGCGTTCATTCCGGGACGGCGCGCAGCGCCGGGCCCGGAACCCATAGCCACGATGTGCGAGGGAACTTTCGGCGGGCGTCGCGACCGCCGGCTCGCTCGCGCCGCCCCCTGTCCATTCGGGAGTATGGGTTCCGGGCTCGCTCGCTTCGCTCGCGCCCCGGAATGACGAGGCTGGACGGGTCCCCTCATGCGAGCTTGTCCCCGATCAAAAACTCCATCGCCCGGTCGAGACGGATGTGCGGCAGGCGGCGCGTGCCGGGCTCGAGGCGCGGCGGCCGGAAGCGCGGGAAGCGCAGGTCGCCGTCGCCGGTTTCGCCGTGCCCGCGAAAGCCGCCGGCGCGCAGCGCGACCTCGGGGTCGGCCGGCAGCTCGCCAGGATAGACCGCGAACTCCTCCTCGCCGTCGAAATGATGGCTGCCGAAGAAGCCGCCCTTTTCGGGCGTGCCGATGATGACCGGCAGCTCGTCGCGGCCCGCCGTGCCCTCGCGGGTCGCGCGCACCGCGGCGATGGCGACGACGTCGACCTCGGCCCCGGCATAGGCCGCCTTCTTGGCGGCGCGCTCGACGAGGCGGCGGAGAATCGCTTCCAGACGGTCGTGGCTCATGTGGTGCAGATGGTCGGCCTTCGTGGCGACGAAAAGGACGCGGTCGACGCGCGGCCGGAAAAGCCCCGTCAGCCAGGTGTTGCGGCCGTGCCGGAAGGCCTCCAGCACGTCCGCCAGCGCCGCCTCGAGGTCGGCGACGGCATCCGGGCCAGCATTCAGCGCCGCCAGCACGTCGACCAGCACGATCTGCCGGTCGAGGCGGGCGAAATGCTCCCGGAAGAAAGGCCGCACGACGTGATCGACATAGGCCTCGTAGCGCCGCTGCATCATGGCGCCGAGCGTGCCAGCCCTGGCGACGTAGTCTTCCGGCAGCTCGAGCGGGGCGAAGGTCAGCGCCGGGCTGCCCTCGAGCTCGCCCGGCATGAGGAAGCGGCCGGGCGGCAGCGTCGAGAGCGAATAGCGCTCCTCGCGGCAGGCGCGCAGATAGGCGGTGAACAGCTCCGCGGCGCGGCGGGCGACGGCCTCGTCCTCGGGCTCGGCCGGATCGAGGGTGATGAGCTGCGCGTGCCAGGGCACGGCCAGCGCCGCCCGGCTGCCGCGGCGGCTCGCCGCGATCGTCCGCCGCGACCACTCGGCATAGGACTGGCCGAGCAGGCCGAGATCGAGCAACCACTCGCCCGGATAGTCGACGATGTCGAGCGTCAGCCGGGAGTTGCCGGTCCGCCGGCGGAAGATGCTGTTGGAGGCGTAGTCGACGACCACCCGCAGCTCGGAGACACGGCGGGTCGATTCCGGCCACCGCCGGGCGCCGATCAGGGCCGCGAGATGATCCTCGACCTCGAAGCGCGGCACGGCGTCGTCGGGCTGCGGGGCGATTCTCGCGCTGGCCAGCCGGCCCTCCCGATAGGCGCGGAGCAGCGGCAGGCGGCCGCCCTCGACGAGCGCATTGACGAGGGCGGTGATGAACACCGTCTTGCCGGAGCGGGCGAGGCCGGTGACGCCGAGCCGCAGCGTCGGGTCGAGCAGGCCGGTCGCGGCGTCGGCGAGATTCTGGGCGACAAGCCACGCCTCGCCGGGAAGCTCCCCGAGGCGCATGCTCAGGCGTCCTCGTCCTTCGGCGACAGGAAGTCGACGAGGCGCATGGAGCCGGGCCCGACGTCGCGCCAGCCGGCCGCATCGGCCTCGAGCACGGCGACCGCGGCGGTCGGCATGCTGCCGCCTGCCTTTGACCAGCGGCGCGCCGAGGTGCGGTCGGCGAGCAGGCCGACGAGATCCTCGAAGCCGGGATTGTGGCCGACCAGCATCAGCCGCTCGGCATCCGCTGGCGCGCCGCGCACCACTTCCAGCAGCTGCTCGGCCGGCGCCTCGTAGATGCGCCCTTCCTCCCGCATCGGCGGCGCGGGCGCGAAGGCGACGCCCGCCAGCCGCCAGGTCTCCAGCGTGCGGGCCGAGGTCGAGCAGAGCGCGAGGTCGACGATGTCGCCGCGCCCGGCGAGCCGCTCGCCCATCGCCGCGGCATCGCGCCGCCCGCGCTTGTCGAGCACGCGCTCGTGGTCGGGCCTGGCGCCGTGCGGCTCGGCCTTGGCGTGCCGGAAGAGGTAGAGACGGCGCATCGCGAGCACTCCCGAATGGACCGATCGCGGAACCGGCGGCGCCCCGGATCGTTCCGCCTATGACAATTCACCGGGCGGCGGCCCTTGCGGGTGAACCGCTGCTGAATAGGTAATTCCTGCGCCGTTCAAGAGCGCCGGGGCATGCTGCGCGAGGATGCAACACGCACGGCAAATCGGCCAAGCTTTCATGGCGCTTACTGAATCTTTTTAAGGATTCCGCCTAAAATCCGCCATGGCGACTGTCGAAGAGCCTGCCTCGGCTTCGGCCGACCAACGAGTTCAAGGACGAAAGATGTTCTCGGAAGAGCCTGTTGCGCAGTTCACCGCCCGAGCCGGCGGCGGGCTGCATGTCGCCATCGACGCCGGCCAGTTGCGCGGCCACACGGCCGGCGACGTCAAGCTGGAGCGGGAGCTGCTGACGCTGTTCCGGCGCGAGGCGCGCGGGCTGATGACGCGTTTCGAGGTCGTAACCGATCCGGCGGCGCGGGCCGAGCTGGCGCACAAGCTGCGTGGCTCGGCGCTGGCGATCGGCGCCGGCCGCGTCGCCATGGCCGCGGGTGCGATCGAGAAGGCCGCACGGGCGGGCGAGCCGCTCGGCCGCGTGCTCGCCGCGCTCGCCGCGGCGCTGGCCGATCCCGCGGCCGGTGACCTGTCGTCGCGGAAGGCCCGTCTCGTCCGCGCCGCGCTGCGAGTGCGGGCCC
>JAEZCD010000089.1 GCA_023430145.1 Pseudomonadota bacterium | reverse complement strand
GAGCGGGCGACGCGGCCGGAGGCGGGCTCGCGGGCACCGGTCGAAGCGAGCCGGTCTGCTCCTTGGCCGGCTCGGGCTCGTCGGCGAGGCCGAACCACCGGGCGAGCCGGGAGGGCACGCCGGAGGCCGGCACGGAGGCGCCGTCGACGGAGGCGACCTGCACATTCGAGCGCGAGACGCCGGGCTTCGGCACCGGCACCGGTGCGAAGGCGAGCGTCGAGCCACCGGACTTGGCCGGCGCGGAGCCCTGCGCCACCATGGTCGGCGCGGCCGGGGTCAGCGGCCCGTTCTGGCCGACGTCGCTCGGCGCCGGCTGCACCTGCAGGCTCAGCGCGGCGATGCGCATCTCGTCCGCCTGGGCCTTCGCCGCGACCGCGGTCGCGATCTCGGGCGCCACCTCATAGGCGGGACAGGGCCCGGCGGCCTCGAACTGGCCGAAGGGATCCTTCGGGCTCGCATTGAAGACGTAGCGCTTGCCGCAGACCTCGACCTTCGGCTCCTGCCGCGTCACCTCGAAGCTGTCGGTGCCCTCCTTCAGGTTCTTCCAGAAGGAGATGTTCGGGTTGTTGCGGTGCTGGGCGAGGTTCTCGGGCGTCATCCGGAACGGCAGCGCCTGCACCTGGAATCCCGCCTGGCCGCCGTTGAAGGCCTCGCGAGCGAGCGCGTAGATTTCGGAGATGTTCTCGTCGTTCATCGAATAGCAGCCGGCCGACGAGCAGGCGCCATGCACCATGAGGTGGGTGCCGGTGCGGCCGAGCGCGCGGTCGAAGCTGTTCGGGTAGCCGAGGTTGAACGACAGGTGGTAGCTCGACTTCGGGTTCATCTGCCCGGGCGAGATCGTGTAGAAGCCCTCGGGCGCCTGCTTGTCGCCCTCCTTGATCTTCGGGCCGAGCTTCCCGGACCAGCGGCAGATGTCATAGGTCTTGAAGTGCGCGTAGCGGCCGTCCTTCTGGCGCCGCTTCCACACCTCGAGCTTGGATTCCTGCTTGTAGATGCGGATGAGGATCGGGTCCTCCTTGCGCATCTCCTTCTTCTCGAGCTCGACATAGGTGTCGGCCGAGAGCGGCTGCAGGTGCTTGGGCGATTTCAAGGAGCCGCTGCCGCTGCCGTTGCAGGCGGCGACGGTTAGCGCCAGCGCCACGGGCGCGGCGAGCTTCGGCAGATACACAAAACGCATGGGCAGTACGCCGTCCCCCGAAGTCCCCCGAAAGGCAGTGCGGACCGACTACACGACCCTTACCCTTACGGAATCGTTACCGCAAGCCGCCGCAGGGTCTCACAGGTTGCGGCCTATGGAAAGGAACTTCTCGGCCCGCCTCTGTCGCAGCTCGTCCGGCGAGGCGCCGGCGAGGTCGGCGAAGGCCAAGGCGATGGCCTCGCCGGTAGCGGCGATCGCCGCCTTGGGATCGCGGTGGGCGCCGCCGATCGGCTCGCGGACGATGCGGTCGACGACGCCGAAGCGCTCGAGATCCTCGGCGGTGATCTTCATGCTGGTGGCGGCGTCGGCGGCCCGGGAGGGATCGCGCCACAGGATCGAGGCGGCGCCCTCGGGGGAGATCACGCTGTAGATGGCGTGCTCGAGCATCAGCACGCGATTGGCGGTGGCGATGGCGATGGCGCCGCCCGACATGCCCTCGCCGATGATCACGGCGACGTTCGGCACACCGAGCGAAAGGCAGGCCTCGGTCGAGCGGGCGATCGCCTCGGCCTGGCCGCGCTCCTCGGCGTCGACGCCCGGATAGGCGCCGGCGGTGTCGATCAGCGCCAGCACCGGCAGCCCGAAGCGATCGGCCATCTCCATCAGCCGCACCGCCTTGCGGTAGCCCTCCGGCCGCGCCATGCCGAAATTGTGCTTCAGCCGGCCCTCGGTGTCGGAGCCCTTCTCCTGGCCGAGCACCATGATCGGCTCGCCGCGGAAGCGGCCGAGGCCGCCGACGATCGCCTCGTCCTCGCCGAACCGGCGATCGCCGGCGAGTGGGGTGAAATCCTCGATCAGGTCCTCGAGATAGTGCGACAGATGTGGCCGGTTCGGGTGCCGCGCGACGAGCGTCTTCTGCCAGGGCGTCAGCCCGGCATAGAGCTCCTGCAGCGCCTCGCGCGCCTTGTCCTCGAGCCGGCCGACCTCGTCCTCGATCTCCACTGCCTGGCCCTCGGCGGCGAGGGCACGCAGCTCCTCGACCTTCGCCTCGAGCTCGGCCACCGGCTTTTCGAAATCGAGATAGCTACGCATCGAGGGAAGAGCCTACGCCATGGCCGCGCCGTCCGGCGCCGGGCCCCCGTCAGGGCCGGCGGACACTGGCGAGGCCGCCCATTCAAGTCAAGCGGTTGCGGGAAAGGGGAGATTCGCGCCCGGTCACTCGCCCTCGTCGGCGAGCGGGTGCAGGTCGCGCACCATCGCCGCCACCCGCTCGTCGAGGACGTGCGTATAAATCTGGGTCGTCGCGATGTCGGCATGGCCGAGCATCTGCTGCACGGCGCGCAGGTCGGCGCCGTTCTGCACGAGGTGGCTCGCGAAGGCGTGCCGCAGCACGTGCGGGCTCACGCGCGCCGCCGGCAAGCCCGCCCGGATCGCGGCCGTCTTCAGGTCGCGCGCGAAGGCCTGCCGCGTCAGATGGCCGCTCTCCGACGCGGCCGGGAACAGGAAGGGGCCGGCTAGGCCGCGGCCGGCCTCCTTCAGCCGCTCGAGATAGAGCAACATGGCGTCGCCGGCGGCCTCGGTCAGCGGCACGAGCCGCTCGCGGCCGCCCTTGCCGCGGACGGCGAGCACCCGCGTGCCGCTGCGCGCGGCGCTCTTCGGCAGCGAGACGAGCTCGGACACCCTGAGGCCGCTCGCGTAGACGATCTCGAGCAGGCAGAAGAGCCGCGCCGAGCGCATCCGCTCGACCGGCGACAGATCCGAGTCGTCCGAGCCCTGCCGGGCGGCGGCGATCAGCCGGTCGACCTCCTCGACCGACAGCACCTTCGGCAGCGGCCGCGCCCGCTTCGGCCCCTCGAGGGCGGCGGTCGGATCGTCGCCGCGGTGGCCGTCGGCATAGAGGAAGCGGTGGAACTGCCGTACGGCGGAGATCTTCCGCGCCACCGAGCTCGCCTTGAAGCCGCGGTCGGCGAGATCGGCGACGAAGCCGCGCACGTCCTCCGGGCCGGCGGCCGAGGCGGAGGCGCCGCGCCCGGCCAGGAAGCCGAGATAGTCGTCGAGATCGCGACCATAGGCGGCGAGCGTGTTCTTCGCGGCGCCGCGCTCCGAGCTGGTCATTTCCAGGAACGCCTCGGCGAGGCGCCGGTCGGCGCTCATGGCGGCGTCGCCGGCCGCAGCCGCTGCGGCGGCAGCGTCACCGTGATCTCGCGCGGCTCCGGCTCGACGAGGTTGGCGAGCAGATAGAGGATGCCGTAGATCACGGCGCCGATGACGCCGATCACGGTCAGGAAGCGGATGAGGCTTGGCATGGACGCCCTCGACCGCGCCGCCGGAAGCTCGGCCGGAGCGGCCACGCATTGTCCGGACCGGCCCTTTATGGAAGTGTCCGCGGCGATGTCAAAGCAGGCCGGAAACCTACTCGGCGGCGCGGCGGCGGTGGCGGGCGAGCGCCCGCCGGCCGGCGACCCGGAAGCGATTCGCGAGGCTCTCGGCACGCGCTCGATCGTGCTCGTCGGCATGATGGGCGCCGGCAAGACCTCGGTCGGCCGCCGCCTGTCGCAGCGGCTCGGCATACCCTTCGCGGACGCCGACGCCGAGATCGAGCGCGCCGCCGGCATGAGCATTCCCGAGATCTTCGCGACGCATGGCGAGGAGTCCTTCCGCACCGGCGAGCGGCGTGTCGTGGCGCGACTGCTCGACGCCGGGCCGCAGGTGCTGGCGACCGGTGGTGGCGCCTGGATCAATGCCGAGACGCGCGACCGCGTCCGGCAGAGCGGCGTCGCGGTCTGGCTGAAGGCCGACCTCGATGTCCTGATGCGCCGGGTGCGCAAGCGCTCCAACCGGCCGCTGCTGCGCACCGAGGACCCGGAGGCAACCATGCGGGCGCTGATCGCCGACCGCTATCCGGTCTATGCGCTCGCCGACATCACCGTGGTGTCGCTCGATGCGCCGCACGATGCGGTCGTCGACGAGATTCTCGCCGCGCTCGCCGAATGGCTGGGCGTTCGGAAGGAAGAGGCATGCTGACCGAAGCCGACGCGCGGCCGCGCACGATCGCCGTCGATCTCGCCGGCCGGCCCTACGACATCGTCGTCGGCCGCGGCCTGCTCGCCGGCTTGGGCGAGCGGATCGCCGCCCTGAAGGCGCGCCGGGTCGCCATCGTCACCGATCGCAATGTCGCCGCGGCGCACCTATCGGCGGTCGAGCGCAGCCCGCTCCCCGCCGACCTCGCCGAGTCGCCGATCAACGTCGAGCC
>JAEZCD010000053.1 GCA_023430145.1 Pseudomonadota bacterium | reverse complement strand
GCCGTCGCCCGCGCCCGCGGCGATGCCGGATCGGACGCCGCGTCGGCGGTGTGACCGGCGCACCCACGAGCAGCCCGCGGCCGCGAACCGGGGCCTCCCGCATCGCGGCCTGACGAGCGGCGTGCCGGCCCGGTGATCGTCCTCGCCGCCTCCTTGTTCACCGACGTCCATGTCGTAGATTCCGGCAGGTTTGTGCCGGCCGGTCCGTGTCAGATCTTGTTGACACTTCTCTTCTGAAAAATTCCTCGTGATTGAGGATCAGAACCAGGCGCCATGACGTTGAGAGCCGACAGCGATCGAGGAATTACACATGCCCGATGGATGGCTCACAGCACTCATGTTCATGACGCTCATCGCCGGTGTAGCGTTCGGCGCGCTTCAACTGGTCTGGTTCATGCAGCGCAGAAGCAACATGCTGGCGGCAGAGCGTGGCTTGACCGGCACCGGCTCGCCCTCCGATCACGGCGCGCTCCCGGAACTGGCCGGTGTCGGTGCGCTGGCCATCATTGCGATGATCCTGCTGACGGCCGGCTACACCCTCAGGGGCAGCTCGACTCCGGTCGAGGCCGCCGGCTCGCAGCCGAGTCCCGCCTCGGCCACCGACCGCATGACCGATCCCGCCCAACCGCGGGCAAATCCCGCGGAAATGTCCCAGCCGCCGACGCAGTATCCACTCGGCAGCGGCTCCGCTGCGCCAGCTCCGGCCGAGCCCGCCCCACCGACGGCGGCCGCTCCGAATTAGCTCGCCCGATGCCGCCGCTAGGGCCTCTCGCCGGCGGTAGCGCGCCTGCGGCCGATCGAGCCCGTAGAGGCGGGCACGGGGGTCGTAACCGCGGACGGTGCCCACAAAGCGCGCAGACCGCGCGTGCCGGCCGGACGGCGACCGGGTAATGTCGGATTGGAGCGCCGATGATGCGCCCGCCGACGAGGGTTGCCATGGACGATGCTGCGAGCAATGCCGGCCACGCGCATGACGAGCCGCGCTGGAAGCATGACGGGGTCCGGGTCATCCAGGGCGACCGGCTGGACCCGAACACCGCCCAGACGCCTGGCATGTTCCGGCAGGCGGCGATCAACCATGCCCGCGTCGGCGCGCAGAAGATCTGGGCCGGTACGGTCTCCATCCAGCCGAACGCCAAGACCGGGGTACATCACCACGGCGCGCTCGAAAGCGTGATCTACGTCGTGCGCGGCAAGGCACGCATGCGGTGGGGCGAGCGGCTGGAGTTCGTCGCCGAAGCGGGACCCGGAGACTTCATCTACGTGCCGCCCTACGTCCCGCACCAGGAGATCAATGCGAGCCCCGAGGAGCCGCTCGAATGCGTCCTCGTGCGCAGCGACAACGAGGCGGTGGTGGTCAACATCACCGACGTCGATCCGGTCGAGAAGCCGGAGGCGGTCTACTGGGTCGATCCGATCCATCAGCCGCCGAAAGCGCCCTCGGGCGGGTCGGCCGCCGGCTGATCGGGCGAGCAGCGGATGCGGCGGGCACCGGCCGCTCCACTCAGCGTTCCTCCGCCGCTGGCCGGCCGCCAGTGCGGGCGCGCCTGCTCGCGGGCCGCGTGGGGCGGCGAAAGCCGAGCTCGCGGCTGATGCGGTCGCCGGCCGTCCGGACGAGCAGGATCAACTCCTCGCGGCGCTGCACGAAGCGGCTCGTCAGCGTGCCGAGATTGAGCGCGCCGACCACGGCGCCGGCGGCGCCGAACAGCGGAACGGCGATGCCGGTCGAGCCGGTGATGAACTCCTGGTCGTTGATCGCGTAGCCGTCGCGCCTGACCTTGGCGAGGATGGTGCGCAGGCGGTCGATTTCCGTCACCGTGAAGGCCGTGTAGGAGTGGATCTGCACGCGGGCGAAGTAGGCCTCGACGATTTCCGCGGCGGCGAAGGCTAGCAGCGCCCGCCCCGTCGCCGTGCAATAGCCGGCGATCGGCGAATCGAGATTGATGTCGTAGCGCACCGGCTGGTGGCTGAC
Source organism: Pseudomonadota bacterium (assembly GCA_023430145.1). Classification (GTDB taxonomy): domain Bacteria; phylum Pseudomonadota; class Alphaproteobacteria; order Rhizobiales; family Methylopilaceae; genus JAEZCD01. The sequence continues at coordinate 59,711 of JAEZCD010000053.1, read as the reverse complement.
GCACTTCGCCAGCCGCCGGATGTCGCCGCGCGCATTGAGAGTCGACAGCAGCACGGTCTCGCCGCTCTCGTCGCGGAGCCGCTGCATGTGCGGCATCGCTGTCACGACGAGCGGCTCCTCGTGGCCGCGGAACGGGAAGCCGTGGCGGGCGGCCTCGACCAGCGAATAACGGCCGGCGGCGTCCCTCGCCACGCGGCCGCGGGCGACGAGCGTCTGCATCAGCCCGTGCGCGCTGCTCTTGGGAAGCGCCAGTGCATCGACGATGTCGGACAGCCGAACGGGCTCGCGGCATTCGGCGAGGTGATCCAGCAGGTCCAGGACGCGGCCGGCGCTTTTGACCTCGGAGTTCATGCATGTGAACCAAACCCCGATTGCCGGCCGAAGACAAGGCTCAATAGACTTCTCTTCCGACGGAGGCCGATGGCCGGTCCCGAGAGTGTCGCGAGGCGCGAACGAGCATGACGGCTGAGGGCCCGTCCGAGAAGCCATGGACATGGCCGGAGGCGATCTGGCGCGCGAAGGCCGAGAAGGTGGGCGCCGGCCGGTCACTGAAGCCCGCCCGCTGGAAGGGCGGCGCGCGGATGGCGGTCGCGCTCTCCTTCGACGCCGACCACGAGACCATCGAGCTGCGCCATGGCGGCGCCTCGATCGGCCGCATGAGCCAGGGCCAGTACGGCGCGCGAGCCGGCATGCCGCGGATCCTCGGCGTGCTGGAGCGTCATGCCGTTCCGGCATCGGTCTTCATGCCGGCGGTCGCCGCCCTGATCCATCCCGAGGAGGCGCGGGCCGTCGTCGGCGCCGGTCACGAGCTCGGCATCCACAGCTGGATCCACGAGTTCAACTCTAGCCTCGACCCGGAGACGGAGCGCACGCTCTCGTTCAAGGCTGCCGACACGCTGGAGAGGATCACCGGCACACGCCCGGTCGGCATGCGCACGGCCTCGTGGGATTTCACGCCGCATACACTGCGGATCGCGCGCGAGATGGGGCTTTCTTACGATTCCTCGCTGATGGCCGACGACGAGCCCTACGAGCTCCTCGAGGACGGCGAGCCGACCGGCATGGTCGAGATCCCGGTCGAATGGATCCGCGACGACGCGCCCTATTTCAACATGGACCGGACGGGCAGCGCGCGCCCCTATGGGGGCCCCGCCATGCTGCTCGACATCCTCCAGCGCGAGCTCGAGCTCGCCTGGGAGGAAGGCGGCCTGTTCCAGCTGACCTTCCATCCGCACCACATCGGCCACCGCTCCCGCATCTTCATCCTCGAGGAGCTGATCCGGGAAGCGAAGGCGAGGACCGAGGTGTGGTTCGCCACCCATGCCGAGATCGCGAGCTATTGTGCATCGGAATCCGGACTCCCTGCGCGATGATGCGCCGGCCCCGAGGCACGACCGACGGCGCCACAGCAAGCAAGAGGAGAAGGGCATGCTCAACGGCCTGGTGAAGGCGACGGCAGTCGCCGTCGCGCTCATGGCTTCGGCCGCGTCCGCGCAAGCCGCCAAGGAGACGCTGACGATCGACCTGATCAACGATGCGGCGACGCTCGATCCGCATCTGCAATGGGACACCGACAGCTATTCGATCTACCGCAACATCTTCGACAACCTCGTGACGCGCGACGCCGCGGGCACGATCGTCCCACAGATCGCCAAGTCGTGGACCTACGAGGACGACAAGACGATCACCTTCGAGACCCGCGACGACGTGACCTTCCATGACGGCAGCAAGCTCACCGCCGAGGACGTCAAGTTCAGCATCGACCGCATCGTCGCCCCCGAGCTGAAGAGCCCGCAACTCTCGCAGTTCAACCAGATCGAGAAGGCCGAGGTGATCGGCCCGAACAAGGTCAAGGTGACGACGAAGTCGCCCTACCCGGCACTGCTCGCGCAGCTCGTCAAGCTGTCGATCGTGCCGAAGGCCTATGTCGAGAAGGTGGGCAACCAGCAGTTCAACCTGAAGCCGATCGGCAGCGGCCCCTACGCGTTGACGAAGTGGCAGAAGGGCGTCGAGACCGTGCTCGCGGCGAACAAGGCCTATTGGCGCGTCAAGCCGCCCTTCGAAACCGTCGTCTTCCGCGCCGTGCCGGACGGCGCGACCCGAATCGCCGACCTGCGGACCGGCAAGGCCGACCTCGTCCGCGACGTGCGCCCGGATCAGGCCGTTGCCTTGAAGAACGAGCCGAGCCTGCAGATCCTCGCCGTGCCGACCGAGCGCGTCGGCTACCTCTACATCAACGCCCAGGCCGGCCCGACCAAGGATGTACGCGTCCGCCGCGCGATCGCCCACGCGATCGATCGCCAGGGCCTCGTCGACGCCCTGCTGCAGGGCTTCGGCAAGCCGGTCGAGGTCGTCGGCGCGCCGCCGATCTTCGGCTATACCGACAAGGTCGAAGGCTACGCCTACGATCCCGCCAAGGCCCGGGCGCTCCTGAAGGAGGCCGGCGCGGAGGGCGCCAAGATCGAGTTCCTGACCTCGCCGGCCTACAACCAGACCCTGGTCGAGGCGATCCAGCAGATGCTGAACGAGGTCGGCTTCGACACCTCGATCACCATGACCGACCAGCCGACCTTCCTGAAACGCCGCCAGGGCGCTCCAGAGGATGCCGGCAGCATCGCGGTCGGCGCCTGGTCGTGCGCCTGCCAGGACGCCGACGGCATCATCTTCCCGCTGTTCCGGTCAGGAAGCATCTGGGCGAAGTACGCGAACCCGGCCTACGACGCGCTCGTCGACGCCGCCCGTTCGACGCTCGACAAGGACAAGCGCCTCGAGGACTACCGCAAGGCCTACGAGATCCTGCGCGAGGACGTTCCCGGCATGGGCCTCTACCAGGTCTATGCGGTGTATGGCGCGAGCAAGAACCTGAAATGGCAGCCGACGGCGAACGAATCCATGTTCGTCACCGACATGAGCTGGAGCGAGTGAGGGCGCGGGCGCGATGTTGCGCTATGCGGCAGGCCGGCTGATCCAGGCCGCGATCGCCATCTTCGGGGTGCTGACGATCGTCTTCGTCGTCATGCACCTGTCCGGCGATCCGACCCTGCTTCTGGTGCCGCAGGGCGCCTCGGCCGAGATGATCGACGAGCTGCGCCGCCAGCTCGGCTTCGACCAGCCGATCTGGAAGCAGTATCTCGACTATCTCGGCGGCCTCGCCAGCCTCGATTTCGGCGAGTCGGTGGTGCAGCGCATTCCGGCCATCGACATCGTCCTGTCGCGACTGCCCTACACCTTCATGCTTGCGGCGGGGGCGCTCGCCGTGGCCGTCGGCGTCGGCATACCGGTCGGCATCGTAATGGCGATACGCCGCGGCGGCTGGCTCGAAAAAGCGCTCGCGGCCGTCGTCGTGACCGGGCAGAGCGTGCCGACCTTCCTGTCCGGGATCCTGCTGATCTTCGTCTTCGCCGTCACGCTGCGCTGGCTGCCGACGTCGGGTGCCGGCGACTGGCAGGCGCTGATCATGCCCTCGATCGCCCTCGGCGGCCTCGCTATGTCGACCTTCGCGCGCATGACCCGCATCTCCATCATCGACGAGCTCGGCAAGGATTACGTGCGGGCCGGGCGCGCCCGCGGCCTCTCGCTCGGCGCCGTCGTCGCCCGGCACGTGCTGCGCAACGCCGCCATTCCGGTGATCACCATCGCCGCGCTCGAGATCGGCAATTTGCTCGCCGGCGCGGTGATCGTCGAGACGGTGTTCGCCTGGCCGGGCATCGGCCAGCTCGCCATCCAGTCGATCCAGTCGCGCGACTTCCTCGTCGTGCAGGTGATCGTGCTCCTCATCTCCTTCACCTACGTGGCGACCAGCGTGCTGGCGGATTTCGTCTACGCCATCGTCGATCCGCGCATCCGGCTGGCGCGCTAGAGGAGATCGGCCCTGTCCGGCATGGCCATGTCGCTCCGTGGACGCCTCGCGAGCGTTCCCGTGCCGATCCTCGTGGTCGGGGCGATCCTCACGGCGATCGTGCTGATCGCGATCCTCGCGCCCTGGATCTCGCCGGCCGACCCGGCGCGGCAGAACCTGCTCGCGCGCCTGAAGCCGCCGGGATTTACGCGCGGCGACTTCACCTACTGGTTCGGAACCGACAATCTCGGCCGCGATCTGATGTCGCGCGTCTTCTACGGCGCGCGGGCCTCGCTCACCGTCGCCATCCTCTCGGTTGCCGTCTCGACCGTCGTCGGCGTCTCGCTCGGCATGATCGCCGGCTGGTTCAGGGGCACGGCCGAGATCGTCATCATGCGCCTCGTCGACATCATGATGTCGATCCCGGCCATTCTGCTCGCGGTGCTGACGGTGGCGGTGCTCGGACCCGGCTTCTTCAAGCTCGTGCTGGTGCTCGGGCTGACGCGCTGGCCGCGCTATACGCGCGTCGCCTACGGGCAGACGCTGCAGGTCGCCAACCTGCCCTTCATCAAGGCGTCCGAGCTCGCCGGCGCCGGTGCCGGCCGCATCCTCTTCCGCCACATCCTGCCGAACATCGCCGGGCCGATCATGATCGTCGCCACGGCGGAGTTCGGGCTGATGATCCTATTCGAGGCGGGCCTCTCCTTCCTCGGTCTCGGCATCCAGCCGCCGGCGCCGAGCTGGGGCTCGATCATGGCCGTCGGCCGCGAATACGTCGAAACCGCGTTCTGGATCACCGCGTTCCCGGGCGCCTTCCTGTTCCTGCTGGTCTTCTCGGTCAACGTCCTCGGCGACTGGCTGCGCGACCGGCTCGATCCCCGTTCCCGCCTGCGCTGAGGCCGATCATGGAATTTCGCAACAAGAGCGTCGTCGTCACCGGAGCCGCCGGCGTCTTCGGCGGCTGGATCGCGGCCTATTTCGCCCGCGAGGGCGCGCGGCTGTGCCTGTCGGACGTCCGCGCCGACGCGCTCGAGGAGACGGCACGCTCGCTCGGGCTGCCGCAGGACCGAATCCTGACGCATGTCACCGAGCTGACCGACGAGGCCTCGATCGCCGGCCTCGTCGGCCTCGTCCGCGACCGCTGGGGCGCGCCGGACGTCGTCGTCAACAATGCCGGCATCTATCCGCGCGCCAAGCTGATGGAGATGGCGGTCGCCGACTTCGATCGCATCTTCGACATCAACTTCCGCGCGCCGTTCATCGTCTCCCGCGAGATGGCGCGGCTGATGATCGCCGACGGGCGCAAGGGGGCGATCGTCAACATCTCGTCGGGCGCCGCCCGCAGGATGAGCAACACCTCGGCGCCCTATTGCATCTCCAAGACCGCGCTCGAGCGCCTGTCGCAGGGGCTGGCGCTGGAGCTCGCCCCGCACGGCATCCGCGTCAACGTGGTCGAGCCGGGCTTCGCCCCGGGCAGCGCCGTCAGCGTGCTGAGCGACGACTACGTGGCGGAGATGATGAAGCGCATCCCGCTCGGCCGCTCGAGCGGGCCGGACGACGCGCCGGCGGCGATCGCCTTCCTCTGTTCCGACAAGGCGACCTTCATCACCGGCGCCGTGCTCAGCGTCGACGGCGGCAATTCGATCGGCACCTTTGTGCCGCCGGAGCCGCGGCCGCGCCCATGAGGCCGCTGCTGACGGTCGAAGACCTCGGCGTCGACATCGGCGGTGCGGCCGTCGTCGACGGCGTCTCCTTCGCCGTGCTGCCGGGCGAGGTGATGGCGCTCGTCGGCGAGTCCGGCTGCGGAAAATCGCTCACCGCCTACGCACTCCTCGGCCTCCTGCCGAACGCGGCGAAGCGGACGTCCGGCCGCATTCTGCTCGACGGCGCCGACCTCGCCGCGCTGCCCGAGCGGCGGCTGCGCAAGGTGCGCGGCAAGGACATCTCGATCATCTTCCAGGAGCCGGGCGCCTCGCTCGACCCGCTGACCACGGTCGGCGCGCAGATCGCCGAAGCCTATCGGCGGCACAACCAGGTCTCGAACGCCGAGGCGCTCGCCGAGGCGCGCGCAATGCTGGTCGCGGTCGGCATCCCGGATCCGGACCGGCGCTTGCACCAATACCCCTTCGAGCTGTCGGGCGGCATGTGCCAGCGCATCATGATCGCCATCGCGCTGATCTGCGGCCCGCGCGTGCTGGTCGCCGACGAGCCGACGACGGCGCTCGACGTCACCATCCAGGCGCAGATTCTGGACATCATGAAGCGCCTCGTCGCCGAGCGCGGCACCTCGATCGTGCTCATCACACACGACATGGGCGTCGTCGCCGACATCGCCGACCACGTCGCCGTCATGTATGCGGGCCGGATCGCCGAGATCGCGCCAGTGGACGCGCTGTTCCGCGGACCCGCCCATCCATACACGGCGCTGCTGCTCGCCAGCGTGCCGCGGATCGACGTCGCGCCGAAGGCCGATCTCGCCAGCATCGAGGGCATGGTCCCCTCCCCGGCCGAGCTCGGCCCGGGCTGCCGCTTCGCCGGCCGCTGTCCGCTCGTCACCGAGCAGTGCGTGGCCGAGCAGCCGCCGCTGATCGAGCGCGCACGGGGGCATCGAACCGCCTGCTGGCACGCCGAAAACGTCGCCGGCATGCGCGCGGTCTCTGCCGCATGAGCGGCGCGGACACCATCCTCGAGGTGAGGGATCTGACGGTGCACTTCGCCGTCCGCCAGGGCCTTCTCGGCCGGTCGGGCCAGACGGTGAAGGCGGTCAACGGCGTCTCGCTCGACATCGCCCGCGGCGAGACGGTGGCCCTCGTCGGCGAGTCCGGCTGCGGGAAGTCGACGCTCTCGAACGCCCTCGTCGGTCTCCTGCAGCCGAATTCGGGAAGTATCCGCATCGCCGGCGAGGAGGTCGTCGGCGCCGACCGGCGCAAGCTGCGCGAGATCCGTCGCAAGGTGCAGATGGTGTTCCAGGATCCAGCGCTATCGCTCGATCCGCGCTCGACCGTCGGCGCCACGATCGGCGAGCCGCTCGTCGTGCGCGGCATCGCCCGCGGCGCCGAGCTCGGCCGCCGCGTCGGCGCGCTCCTGACCCAGGTCGGGCTGCGGCCCGAGCATGCCGGGCGCTATCCGCACGAGTTCTCCGGCGGCCAGCGGCAGCGCATCGTCATCGCCCGGGCGCTGGCGCTCGAGCCCGATCTCGTCGTCTGCGACGAGCCGGTGTCGGCGCTCGACGTCTCGGTGCGGGCGCAGATCCTGAATCTCCTCGTCGCGCTGCAGCGACGCATGGGCATCTCGTATCTCTTCGTCTCGCACGACGTCTCGGTCGTCCGGCACATCTGCGACCGCGTCGTCGTCATGTATCTCGGCCGCTTCGTCGAGATCGCCGACCGAGACACCTTCTTCGCCGATCCGAAGCACCCCTATTCGCGGGCGCTGATGTCGGCGGTGCCGGAGGCCGACCCGGCCGTGCAGCGCCGTAAGCAGCGCATCGTGCTCGGCGGCGACCCGCCGAGCCCGTCCGACATCCCGCCCGGCTGCGCGTTCCACACGCGCTGCCCGCTCGCCACCGAGATCTGCAGCCGCGAAAGCCCGGAGCTGACGCCGCGGCCCGACGGCGCGCGCGTCGCCTGTCACCACGTCTGAAGAAGGAAGAGTTTGTTGGACCGGACGGAAATGGCCGAGGAGACGATCGTGCTTGCAGGCCTCGCGGCGCCGGCCGAGATCCGGATCGACCGCTGGGGCATTCCGCACATCACGGCCGCCGGCGAGGCGGACCTGTTCTTCGTGCAGGGCTTCAACGCCGCGCGCGACCGGCTCTGGCAGATCGACCTCTGGCGCAAGCGCGGCCTCGGGCTGCTCGCCGCCGATTTCGGCCCGGGCTACCTCGCGCAGGACTTCGCCTCGCGGCACTTCCTCTATCGCGGCCCGATGGCGGGCGAGTGGCTCGCCTATGCGCCGGACACCGAGGCGATCGCCACCGCCTTCGCGGCCGGCATCAACGCCTATGTCGACCTTGTTACCCGTGAGCCCGGGCGGCTGCCGCCGGAGTTCGTGCTGTTCGACACGCGGCCGGCGCACTGGCAGCCAGAGGACGTCGTCCGCATCCGCACGCACGCGCTGACGCGCAACGCCGTCTCGGAGGTCCTGCGCGCCAACGTCATCGCCCTCGCCGACCGAGAGACCGATCTCGCGCGCAGCCGCATAGAGCCGCCGGTGCCGCTCGAGATTCCGGCGGGCATCGACCTTGCGGAGATCCCGCTCTCGGCACTGAAGCTCTTCAAGCTTGCGACGGCGCCGGTGACCTTCGAGGCAGATCGCCTCGCCGCCGGCCTGGGCGAAGCCTGGGACTGGAGCGAGGTCACCGACCTCGGCGACGTGGTTCGCGCAACCGAGGAGGAGGGATCGAACAACTGGGTCGTGCACGGCTCGCGGACGGCGACCGGGCGCCCGCTGCTCGCCAGCGACCCGCACCGCGCCCAGACCGTGCCGTCGCTGCGCTACCTCGTCCACCTGAAGGCGCCGGGCTTCGACGCCATCGGCACCGGCGAGCCGTCGGCGCCCGGCATCTCGCTCGGCCATAACGGCACGACCGCCTTCGGCCTGACGATCTTCGGCGCCGACCAGGAGGACGTCTACGTCTATCGGACCCGTCCGGGAGATCCGGACGCGTACCGCTACGGCGACGGCTGGGAGACCTTCCGGCGCGTCGCCGAGCGCTTCGCGATCAAGGGCGCGCAGGAGCAGACGCTCGAGCTCCGCTTCACCCGCCACGGCCCCGTGCTGCACGAGGATCGCGAGAAGGGAATTGCCATCGCCCTCCGCTCGGTCTGGTCCTCGCCGGGCTCGGCGGCCTATCTCGGCAGCCTCTCGGCCATGCGGGCGACGTCGGTGCACGAATTCGGCGCCGCGCTCCGGTCATGGGGTGCGCCCTCCGTCAACCATGTTTGCGCCGACACCGCGGGCGATATCGGCTGGTTCACCGCAGGCTTCACGCCGGTTCGCCCGAACTGGCGAGGCCTCCTGCCGGTACCCGGCGACGGCAGCCACGAATGGCAGGGCTTCCTGCCGGCCGGCGAGCTGCCGCATGCGGTCAACCCGCCGGCCGGCTTCCTCGCGACGGCGAACGAGATGAACCTGCCGCCCGACCGGCCCGACGACGCGCCGAGCATCGGCCACGAATGGGCCGAACGGAGTCGCGCCACCCGCATCGAGGCAGTGCTCCAGGGCGACGCGGCGCATTCGATCGCCGCGGCCTGGGCGCTGCAGACGGATGTCTTCTCACAGCCGGCGGCACGGCTCGTCGCGCTCCTCTCGGACGCCATCACGCGGCAGCCGCCGGCCGACCCGGATCTCCGCGAGCGGGCGGAGGCGCTCGGCCGCTGGGACTGCAAGCTGGAGACGGGCAGCGGCGAGGCGGCGCTGTTCGAGGTATGGTTGATGCTGCACCTCCGCCCCGCCCTCTTCGCGCGCGTCGCGCCCGATCCGAAAGTGCGCGCGCTGCTCGTGCCGGGCGATGTCGAGACGCTGCTCGCGCTGCTCGAGGGTCCCGACGCGAGGCTCGGCGACGCTCCGGAGGCCGCACGCGACCGGCTGCTGCTCGACACGCTGGCGGCGGCTGTCGCCGACTGCCGCGCGCGCCTCGGCGACGACCACGCGAGATGGGCGTGGGGGCGCCTGCACCAGGCACTCTTCGAGCATGCGGCGAGTCGCGTCCGAGCCGAGGGAGGAGATGGCTGGAACGTCGGCCCGCTGCCGATCGGCGGCAGCCGCTCGACGCCGATGCAGGCCGCCTATCGGCTCGGCGATTTCCGCCTCACCAGCGGCGCCTCGGTGCGGCTCGTCATCGACGTCGGCGCCTGGGACAACTCGGTCTGCATCAACGCGCCGGGACAATCCGGCGATCCGCGCTCGCCGCACTATGCCGGGCTCGCCGAGCTGTGGGCAGCCGGGCGCTCGGTGCCGCTCCTCTACAGCGAGGCGCGGATCGCCGAGGCGACCACCCACCGCATCCGCCTCGTGCCCATCAGGCGGCCCGACGACAGCTGATGCGAACGCCGGTATTCGACCGCTAGACGGGCGCCGGACGGCCCATCCCGGCGAGGCCGGTCGCCGGCCCGCGCCGCTCGGGGGATGAGCCCCTCTCCTCGGTCCACCGATACGCCAGCGGATCGCCTTCCAGCTTCAGGAAGGCGCACCAGAGATCGATCGCCTCCGCGAGAGCCTCGCCGGGATCCCGGCATGCCCGATCTGCGGCTCTTCGCACTGTTCCGTCGCCGTCCTGGCGGACCATCTCGACCTCCGGGCCGCTGAGCTCTCGGAAGCAAAGTCGGGAGGCCCCACCCGGGTTCCGGCAGAATGACGGCCCAGGGCGGAAAGGCGCGCCTCCCCGACCGCAGAGGTGGCCGCTCGAGCTTCGCCCTCAGTCGGGCGGGCACATCACCTGCAGGTGGAAGGGCGCATCGAAGCGTTTGAGCTGGTTGTTCTCGACGCTGATCGAGAAGGTGTTGACTTAAAGGACCTTCGGCTTGCCGCCGCTCTGCGCCGCATCGGCGACGCCGTGCACGTCGTCGGTGCCGCTACCGCTCACCGACACCACGTGGCCGCACGGCGTGACGTCGCGGTTGAAGGTGACGTGATAGAGGCCCGTATCTGTCCGAGACGCGCTCTTGACGCCGAAGCTACGCACCAGGCTTCCGTCGAAGCGGACCACCGCGAACAGGAAGCGGTCCTTCGGCTTCGGCTTCGCCTTGCGACGGAGCGTGCGTGGCTCCGCCTTGGCCTTGCCGACGATGCTCACTGCGGTGGCCTTGTCCGAAGGCGCCTCGGCCGTGGTCTCGGCCGGCGAAGCGAGATTCTGGGCGAGCGCGGCGGAAACGGCGACGGTCGAGATCATCGACGCGGCAAGCAGCCCGGATGCCATCATCTTCATGAGAAGCTTCTCACTCTGTCCGACAGCCACCCCTGTCGAGCATGCGGGAAGCGAGGGGAATGTCAAATCCTCCGCGCTTTCTTTGCCGGACCATCTGTTGAGCGCGGCGACGTTCCGTCATCGCGAGCGCTGCGCAGCAATCCGGCTCCTCTTCCAGCGCAACAGAGCTCGATTGCCTCATGGCTATTGCTCCTCGGACAAAGGTCGTGCGCATCTCCGGCGTTTCGCGAGCCGTGCGAGTGCGATCGGCCGGCTTCGAGCCGCTCGCCTCGGCGAGCACGTAGCTCGTCTTTCCGCTCGCCGAGCGCCCGCGCGAGGGCGCGACCGTCTGGCTGCGAAGTGAAGGATCCAGTCTTTCTCTGCTGGCTGCGACGAGAGTGGAAGTCGTCGTCCTCAGCCTTCGCGGAGGACGACGAGCGAAGAGGCCTTCCGGAGGGGAAGACGCGCAGTCACCCCGGGAGGATGTTGACGTTGAGGTGGAAGAGATTGTTGGGGTCGTACTGCGTCTTCAACTGCCGAAGCCGCGCCAGATTGGGACCGTAGGCCGCCGTGGCCGCGGCATCGGCGTCCTCGTCGGCGCCGAGATAGTTCATGTAGCGGCGCGGCCCGACGAAGGGCTGCACGGCCGCGAAGGTTTCACGGACCCAGGCCGTCGTCGCATCGCCTAGGGCCGGGTCCATCCACTGCCCGACGACGAGAACATTGAAGCCGTCGTGGCGGAGCGCGTAGGCGGTGGCCTCGACCGGAACGCGCGAGGCCGCGCCGTGAAAGCGCTCGACGAGAATGGCGCTCGTCGGCACTGGACACCTCTCCTGTGCCGAGATCAGCGTCTCGATCGCCGCGTCGTCGAGCGCATGCAGGAAAGCCGACTTCCAGTAGTTGGAAGCTCCTGCCGGAAAGCCGTCGTCGAGCATGCCATTGAGCGCGCTGTAGGAAATCGGGCCGAGCTCATCGAGGACGACGGTGCCGAAACCACGTATCGCCTGCATCGCCGCCAGCCCGTCCGCCTCGGGGCCGCAATGGCCGGCCGCGATGAGGACGATCTTGTTGCCGTCGGGCGCCGAGGCGAGCCCGGCAACGATCGTCAGCTCGTCCGGTCCTGTCATGGCCATCTCGCGAAAGCCGCGCAGCACCTGCCGGGCCTCCGCGAAGGGAAAGGCGGCCCGGCCGCCGACGATGTTCGGCCCGACCGGGTGCAGCCGGAACTCGAACGAGCCCGCGACGCCGAAATTGCCGCCACCGCCGCGCACTGCCCAGAACAGGTCCGGATGCTCCTCGGCGCTGGCGCGGACGACGGTGCCGTCGGCGAGCACGAGGTTGACGGCGCGGAGATTGTCGAGCGCGAGCCCGTGCTTGCCCATCAGCCAGCCGATGCCGCCCCCGAGCGTCAGGCCGCCGACCCCGGTCGAGCCGATGACGCCGCCGGTCGTCGCGAGGCCGTGCAGCTGGGCCTCCCGGTTGAACTCCTTCCAGGTCGCCCCGCCCTCGACGATCGCCAGGCGCCGCGCGGCGTCGACGTGCACGCTCTTCATCAGCGACAGATCGATCATCAGGCCCGCCTCGACGACCGCCCGGCCGGCGACGTTGTGGCCGCCGCCGCGCACCGAGATCTCGAGCCCGCGAGCGCGGGCGAAACGCACCGCATCGGCGATGTCGGCCATGCCGCGGCAGCGGGCGATCAGCGCCGGCCGCTTGTCGATCAGCCCATTATGGACCTTTCGCGCATCGTCGTAGCCCGGCGAGCCGGGTGATAGGACAGGGCCGAGGCAGGCCTGGGAGAGCTCGTTCGTGTCTTGCATGGCGGTTTCCTCGCCGTATAGGGGCTCGCCGCGAAGGGCCGATCGCGCGGAACGACGAAAGGCCCGGGAATCTCCGGCTGCGGCAGCGGCCTGCGCGTAGGGTCGCGTCACCGCCGTTCTACCACTCCGATCCCGCCGGCCGCCGCCAAAAGCGCTACGGCGGCAACAGGTCGGATCGCGTCGATACTGCCCCGGCAAGGGCAGTCAGCGCGATGGCAGGCCGCTCAGTCGGTCCAGTATCCGCCCGGCGGGATGCGTCAGCCGATTGCGTCTCGGAGAAGTCACCGAAGGCCAAGCTATGATCCACTCGGGCAGGCGCGAGATTCTTTCTGAAATTTATTTCATGGCAAGATTTTTTGCTCGCCACTGTTGACACGGCCGCTCCGGGCTGTTCCGATCAGCCTCGCTGCGAGAAAACTCGCCGTGTGAAATTTCTTGCCACACGCCGACGGCCCACCGGCGCGCGTGAAGGCGGGACCCAAGCGGAGGAAACCCATGAAGAGCCTTCGACTGGCCGGGGCGTTGGCCGCGGCGACCATGACTCTCGCCCTCGCCGCGAACACGACGGCCTCGGCCCAGAGCAAGTTCCAGTGCAAGCCCGGCGAGACCTACATCATGAACGTGATGGTCTCCGCCCACCCATATTGGGTGCCGGTCTACCAGGGATTCAAGCAGGCGGCGGAGGCGATGGGCTGCAAGACGGTCTTCTCCGGCACGCCCGATTACGACATCACCAAGCAGATCGCCTCGTTCGAGCAGGATGTCGTCAAGAAGCCGGCCGGCATCCTCCTGCACCCGATGCAGGCCGATCCGTTCATCGAGCCGATCAACCGGGCGATCGAGAGCGGCATCGCCGTCGTCACCTTCGCGGCCGACTCGCCGAAGTCGAAGCGCACGGCCTACATCACCTCCGACAACCTCGCCGAGGCGAAGTTCGCCGCCGAGCAGATCGTCAAGAAGGTCGGTGACAGTGCCGAGTACGCGGTGCTGGAGAATCCGGGCCAGAGCAACCACGATTTGCGGGTCACCGCCCTCATCGCCTATCTGAAGGAGAACTATCCGAAGATGAAGCTCGTCGGCCGGCAGGCGAGCAACCAGGACAGCAACGCCGCCTACAAGGCGACGGCCGCCATGCTGCAGGCCAACCCGAACCTCAAGGCGATCTGGATTCCCGAGGCCGGCTCGGCCGAGGGCGCGGTCGCGGCCATCCTCGAGGCCAAGGCGAAGGTCATGGTCATCCATGCCGACGTGACGCCGACGACGCTCGAGCACATCAAGGCCGGCAACATCGCCATGGCGCTGAACCCGAACCAGGGCGTCCAGGGCTTCATGGGCTTCATCGCCACCTACCTCGCGGCGCATTCGGGCATGTTCGATCCCTTCAACGACTACAAGGTGTCGAAATACAACCCGATGCAAATCCCCTTCATCGACAACGGGTTCGCCGTCATCACCAAGGAGAACGCCGACTCGTTCGACCTGAACAAGTACATGCAGGGGCGCAATCCGAGCTGAGCCCCGGCGTCGCCAAGCGAGCGCCCGCGCCGGCCGAACGTCGGCTGCGGGCGCCCGCCGACAGCCAAGAAAGCAAGGTCGCAGCCGATGTCCGCGTCCGCCGATGACGGCCTCATCCTCGAGGTCTCGAACCTCAGCAAGTCGTTCGGCCCCGTGCATGCCTTGCGCGGCGTGAAGTTCGAGCTCCGGCGGGGCGAGATCCACGCCCTCGCCGGCGAGAACGGCGCCGGTAAGTCGACGCTGATGAACGTCATCGACGGCATTCTCGCCCCCGACAGCGGCGAGATCCGGCTCGACGGCCGGCCGGTCAGGATCGGCTCGCCGGCCATGGCGCAGAAGCTCGGCATCGGCTTCGTGCACCAGGAGATCGCCCTCTGCCCGGACGTCACCGTCGCCGAGAACATCTTCATGGCGGCGACCAACACTGCGCGGACGCTTCTGATGGACTACCGGGCGCTGGAGCGCCGGGCCGCCGCCGTGCTGCAGGACCTCGCCGACATCGACCCGTCGGCGCTGGTGCGCACGCTGTCGATCTCCCAGCAGCAGCTCGTCGAGATCGCCAAGGCGCTGACGCTCGACTGCCGCGTGCTGATCCTCGACGAGCCGACCGCGGCATTGACCGAGCGCGAGGCGCGCATCCTGTTCGGGATCATGCGCCGGCTCGCCGCGCGCGGCATCTCGATCATCTACATCTCGCACCGCATGGTCGAGATCTTCGACAACTGCGACCGCGTCACGGTGCTGCGCGACGGCCAGTACATCACCACCAAGGTCGTCGCCGAGACGAGCCCGGACGAGATCGTCGCCGCCATGGTCGGGCGCGTCATCGACAGCCTCTATCCGGAGAAGCAGCGCGCGGACGAACGCTCGGAGGCAGTGATCCTCGAGGTGCGCGATCTCAGCGAGCGCACGCGCTTCCGGGACGTGTCGTTCCAGCTGCGGAAGGGCGAGATCCTCGGCTTCGCCGGGCTGATCCGCGCCGGCCGCAGCGAGATCGTCCGAGGCATCTGCCGGCTCGAGGGAGAGGTGACGGGCGAGGTGGCGCTGTTCGGCCGGACGCTCGGGCTGCGCCACTACGGCGACAGCATCGCCGAAGGCCTCGTCTATCTGTCCGAGGACCGCAAGGGGGACGGCCTGTTCCTCGACATGTCGATCGCCGCCAATGTTTCGGCGCTCCGCCTGCGCCAGGTCGCTTCGCGCGGCCTCATCGACGAGAACCGCGAGGCCGAGCAGGCGGAGCGGCTCGGCGGCAGGCTGAACCTCAGATACGGCCATGTCGGGCAGCCGGTGTCGGCATTGTCCGGTGGCAACCAGCAGAAGGTCGCCATCGCCAAGATGCTGTCGGTCGCGCCGAAGGTGATCTTCCTCGACGAGCCGACGCGCGGCGTCGACGTCGGCTCGAAGGCGGAGATCCACCGCATCCTGCGCGGCCTCGCGCGGAGTGGCGTCGGCATCGTCGTCATCTCCTCCGAGCTGCCGGAGCTGATCGGCGTCTGCGACCGCGTGCTCGTCGTCCGCGAGGGGCGGATCAGCGGCGAGGTTTCCGGCGTCGAGATGACGGAGGAGCGGATCATGTATCTCGCCTCGGTCGGCCACGACCGCCGCTCGGCAGCGTGAGGGTGCCATGGCGATGACCACCGCGTCCACCGACGGCAAGGGCCGCGCCGCCGCAGGGCTGCTCGAGGCGCTGAAGCGCATGCTGCGCATGCGCGAGACCGGCCTCGTGCTGATCATCATCGCGCTCTTCGTCGTGATGTCGTTCGCGTCGCCCTACTTCCTCACCTGGACCAACATGCGCGCCATGGCGATGGCCTTCGCGGTCGAGGGCATCGTCGTCGTCGGCATGACGATTCTGCTCATCTCGGGCGGCATCGACCTTTCGGTCGGCTCGGTGACGGCGCTCGCCATGGTGATCGCCGGCCTGTTGTTCCTCGGCGGCATGGACCCGTGGCTCGCCTCGGGGCTCGCGATCGCCGCCTGCACGGCGATCGGCGCGACGATGGGGTTCTTCGTCACCCGCGTCGGCCTGCATCACTTCATCGTCTCGCTGGCGGTGATGGTGATCGCCCGCGGCCTCTGCCTGCTCGGCACCGGCGGCCGGCCGCTCGGCCTCTACACCCTGCCGCCCGAGTTCAAGTTCATCGGCCAGGGCTCGATCGGGCCGATCCCGGTCGTCATCGTCATCTTCGTCGTCGTGGTCGTCGTCTTCGACTTCATGCTCCGGCGGACGACGATGTTCCGGAAAGTCTTTTATACCGGCAGCAACGAGAAGGCGGCGATCTATTCGGGCATCCGCACCAAGCGGGTCGTCTTCTTCACGACGACGCTGTGCTCGGCGCTGTGCGGCGTCGCCGGCGTCATCTACATGGCCCGCTTCGGCTCGGCCCAGCCGACCTTCGGGGTCGGCATGGAGCTCAACGTCATCGCCGCCGCCGTGATCGGCGGCGCCAGCCTCTCCGGTGGCTCGGGCACGATCCTCGGGGCGATCCTCGGCACCATCCTCTTGTCGGTCGTGTCGAGCTCGCTCGCGCTTCTCGACGTCTCGGTCTACTGGCAGGACATCATCCGCGGCTCGATTCTCCTGACGGCCGTCACCATCGACCACTACCTGAGCAAGCGGCGCGGCTGAGGCGCCGACCGGAACCGCATCGGATCATCGGAAATGGCAGACAACAAGGACGACTTCGAATCCATCCGGCAGATCTATACGGTGCTGATGCTGCATTTCATCGACGGCATCACGCAGTCGGAGATCGCGAAGTCGCTCAACCTGTCGACGTCGAAGGTCAATCGGCTGATCGCGGCGGGGCGCCGGCTCGGCATGGTGAAGATCGCCATCGAAAGCCCCTTCCAGCGGCTCGTCGACCTCGAGAAGCGGCTCGTCGAGGCCGGCCGGCTGACGGGCAGCGTGGTGACGCCGACGGTCACCGGCAGCCCCGCCTCGACGCTGCAGCAGGTCGGCCGGGCGGCCGCCAATCAGGTGCTGGAGACGCTGCGCGACGGCGACGTGGTCGCCATAACCGGCGGCAAGGCGGTCAGCGCCGTGGTCGAGAACATGCGGCCCGAGCGCGCCTTCGACGTCACCGTCGTGCCGCTGACCGGCGGCGTGCAGGGAAAGTTCTACACCGACGTCAACCACCTCGCGACGCGGCTCGCCGAGCGGCTCGGGGGCAGGACCATGCTCGTCCACGCGCCGCTCTTCGCCGAGAGCCGCGAGCAGCGCGACATGCTGATGGAGATGGCCTCCATCCGCGAGGTGTTCGATCTAGCGCGCAAGGCGGCGATCGCGCTCGTCGGCATCGGCTCGGTCGATGCGCCGGGATCGAGCTATTACGATCTGCACCCCTCGCCCAATCCGGACCGCGAGCTGCTGCTGGGCAGCGGCGTGCGCGGCGAGTTTCTCGCCCATCTCATCCGCGAGGACGGGAGCGTGGCCGACTATCCGCTCAATTCGCGCCTCGTCGCTCTCGATCCGGCCGAGCTCGCGCGCTGCCCTCGCACCATCGGCGTCGCGGCCGGCCCGGAGAAGGTGCTGCCGATCCGGGCGGCGCTCGCCGGACGGCTGCTCGACGCGCTCGTGGTGGACGAGGAGACTGCGGGCGCGGTTCTCGACGGGATGGAAAGGCTCCGCAATGTCGCATGAGATGCTCACGCGCTGGATCGGCTCGTCCGGCATCGAGGCCTCGGCGGTCGGCCTCGGCACCTGGGCGATCGGCGGCTGGCGATGGGGCGGCACCGACGAGCAGCGGTCGATCACAGCTATCCAGGCCTCGATCGACGCCGGCGTCAGCCTGATCGACACCGCGCCCGCCTATGGGCAGGGCCTCGCCGAGGAGATCGTCGGCAAGGCGATCCGCGGCCGCCGCGACCGGGTGGTGCTGGCGACCAAATGCGGCCTCGTCTGGCACACGACCAAGGGCAACCACTTCTTCGACTACGAGGGCAGGCCCGTGCATCGCTATCTCGGGCCGGAGTCGATCGCCTACGAGCTGGAGCAGAGCCTGAAGCGGCTCGGCACGGACCATGTCGACCTCTACATCACCCACTGGCAGGACCCGACGACACCGATCGAGGAGACGATGCGGGCGCTCGAGCGTCTGAAGGAGCAGGGCAAGGTCGGCTCGATCGGGGCCAGCAACGTCTCCGTCGACGAGCTGCGCGCCTATCTCGATGCCGGCCGGCTCGACGCGATCCAGGAGCGCTACAGCATGCTGGCGCGCGATATCGAGAGCACGCTGCTGCCGATCTGCGCCCGATATGGGGTCGCGATGCTGAGCTATTCCTCGCTGGCGCTCGGCCTCCTGTCGGGCCGCATCGGGCCCGACCGGGTGTTCGAGGGCGACGACCTGCGCAAGGACAATCGGCGCTTCTCGCTCGCCAACCGCGAGAAGATCGCAGGGCTGATGGCCGAGATCGCGCCGATCGCCGAGGCGCACGGGGCAACGCCGGCGCAGATCGTCATAGCCTGGACGCTGCAGCAGCCCGGCATCACCTTCGCGCTCTGCGGCGCACGAAACGCCGAGCAGGCGATCGAGAATGCCGCCGCCGGGCGCCTCCGCCTGTCGCCGAGCGACATCGACACGATGAGTGAGGCCGCCACGCGCCATCTGACAGACCTCGACGCCTGACCCCGTCGCCGGAACGAGCAATGCGAGCGCCGCCGCCGAGGCGGTGAACGGTGAATCCATGCCTGCGCAGAGAGACGACAGCCTCGACCTGCTCCGCCGCGACGGCGCGTTCGACGTCGTCGTGGTCGGCGGCGGCATCAACGGCATCGGCGTCTTTCGCGAGCTGGCCCTGCAAGGCCTGCGGGTGCTGCTCGTCGAGCGCGAGGATTTTTGCTCGGGCTGCAGCGCCGCGCCCTCGCGCATGATCCATGGCGGGCTGCGCTATCTCGAGAACGGCGAGTTCGATCTCGTGCGGGAATCGCTGCGCGAGCGCGACGCCCTCCTCGTCAACGCCCCGCACATGGTGCGGCCGCTGCCGACGACGATTCCGATCCGCTCGCTGTTCTCGGGCCTCTTGAACGGGGCGGCCGGCTTCCTCGGCCTCACGAGCCGGCCGGCGAGCCGCGGCGCGCTGCCGATCAAGCTCGGTCTCATGCTCTACGACTGGACGACCCGCCGGCGCCGCCTGCTTCCCCCGCACCGCTTCCACGGCGCGCGCGAGACCTTGCGGCGCTGGCCGGAGCTGTCGCCGGATCTGCGGTTCTCGGCCACCTATTACGATGCCTGGATCAGCTATCCGGAACGGCTCGGCATCGAGCTCCTCCTCGATACCAAGCGCCTCGCGCCGGACAGCATCGCGCTGAATTACGCCCGGATATCGCGCGTCGGAGAAGACTTCACCGTCGAGAACCGCCCCACCGGCGAGCGCTTCGCGATCCGGGCCCGGGCGATCGTCAACGCCACCGGCGCGTGGCTCGACGAGGCGCTCGCCGGCCTTTCCGCCCGCGGCCGCGGTGCGGAAGACTTCGTCTCCGGCACCAAGGGCTCGCATCTCGTGCTCGACTGTCCGCGCCTGCACGATGCTCTTGCAGGCCACATGCTGTTCTTCGAGAACGAGGACGGGCGCGTCTGTATCGTCTTCCCCTATCTCGGCCGCGTTCTCGCCGGGTCGACCGACATCCGCGTCGAGGCGCCCGGCCGCGTGCGCTGCGAGCCGGAGGAGCGGGACTACATCCTCGATGCCGTACGGCTGATCTTCCCGGGGATGCCGCTCTCGGCGTCGGACATCGTGTTCAGCTACAGCGGCATCCGGCCGCTGCCGCGGAGCGACCTCGAGTTCACCGGCCGGATCTCGCGCGACCACTTCGTCCATCGCCTCGACGAGCCGATCCCGCAGTTCTGCATGGTCGGCGGCAAGTGGACGACGTTCCGCGCCTTCGCCGAGCAGACTGCCGACGCGGTGCTGGCCGAGCTCGGCCGCCCGCGGGTCACGGGCACGCTGACGCTCTCCATCGGCGGTGGCGCGGGCTTTCCCGAGGATTCGACCGACCTCGTCCGTCAGCTCGCGACGCGCCATGCGGTCGCCGCGACCCGCGCCGCCTATCTGGTCGACGCCTACGGCACGCGCGCCGACGCGGTCCTGCGCTTCTGCAAGGAGCGCGGCGACGACGTCCCGCTCGACGGGCTCGGCATGACGACGGCGGCCGAGATCGTCTTCCTGATCCGGCACGAGGCCGCGGTCGGGCTCGGCGACATCCTGCTCCGGCGTACCCCGCTCGCCATCCGCGGCGAGATATCGACGACGATCGTCGAGCGCGTCGCGGCGATCTTCGCCGCCGAGTTCGGCTGGAGCCGCGAGCGCATGCTGAGCGAGACCGCCGCCTTCACCGCGGATCTCGAGGACTATCACGGCGTCACCCGAGACATGCTCGAGCAGCGAGCCCAGGAAAGGAGGTCGGCATGCGCGTCAGCAGCAAAGCTCGCATGATGAGGATGTTCACGAACGGCGGCTGCCTCGACGTCGCCGTCGATCACGGCGTCTGCAACGAGCCGAGCTTCCTCGTCGGGCTCGAGGACATGGCCGCCGTCGTCGACACGCTGGTCCGCGCCAGGCCCGACGCCATCCAGATGGCTTATGGCCAGGCCGACCTGCTGCAGCAGCGCCCGGAGAAGGACAAGCCGGCGCTCGTCATGCGCATCGACATGGGCAACCCCTACAATGCCGAGCGGCACCGGGTGATGTGGTCGATGCTGCAGAACCGCGACGAGCCGATCGTCGGCGCGCTCGAGATGGACGCCGCCTGCGTCGTCGTGAACCTGTTCATGCTGCCGGACGAGCCGGAGCTGTTCCGCGAGTGCGTCGAGAACATCAGCCGGGTGCGGGCCGACTGCCACCGCTACGGCATGCCGCTGATGATCGAGCCCCTCGTCATGCTGCCGAACGCGATACGGGGTGGCTACCAGGTCGACGGCGACGCCGAGAAGATCGTCACCCTCGTCCGCCTCGCGTCGGAGATGGGTGCCGACATCATCAAGGCGGACCCGACCGACGATCCTGCGGATTTCCACCGCGTCGTCGAAGCGGCGCGGGTTCCGGTCCTCGTCCGCGGCGGCGGCAAGGAGGATTTGAAAACCGTCCTCGCCAAGTCGGCGGCGCTGATGCGGCAGGGCGCCAAGGGCCTCGTCTACGGCCGCAACATCTACCAGCATGCCAACCCGAAGGCGGTCGTGAGCGCCCTGATGGCTATCATTCATCGCGGCGCCGGCGGCGAGGAGGCCTGGGAGATCTACGGCCGTGGATGAGCTCGCCCCCTGTCTGCTCGGCCTCGATGCCGGCAATACCGTCATCAAGTCGGTGCTGTTCGATGCGCGCGGCCGGCAGCTCGCGATGCATGCGGTCGACGGTCGCTCGCACACGCCGCGTCCGGGCCATGTCGAGCGCGACCTGGGGGAGCTCTGGGAGAACGCCCGCACGGCGATCAAGGCCTGCATCGACGCGGCCGGGATCGACCCGCGCCGGATCGTCGGCATCGGCTGCGCCGGGCACGGCAACGGCCTCTATCTCCTCGATGACGCCGACCGGCCGCTCGTCGGCATCCAGTCGCTCGACACCCGCGCCGCCGACCTCGCCGCACGCCTGTCTGCCCGTGCCGGCGACGCGCTGCACGCGATCTGCCTGCAGAAGCCGTGGCCCTCGCAGACGCCGACCCTGCTCGCCTGGGTGAAGGCGCACACGCCCGAAACCTATCGGCGCGCGGCGACGGCGATGCTGTGCAAGGACTACATCGCGCTGCGCCTTACGGGCGAGCGTGTCAGCGACATCTCCGACATGTCGGGCGCCGGGCTGCTGCGCATGCCCGATTGCGTCTATGACGAGCGGCTGCTGGCGCTCTACGGCCTCGAGGATGCCGGCCGGCTGCTGCCGCGGCTCGTCGCGCCGGCCGAGATCGCCGGACGCGTCTCACGAGCCGCCGCGGCCGAGTCCGGGCTCGCCGAAGGCACGCCGGTGATCGGCGGCTTCTTCGACGTCGTCGCCGGGGCGATGGGTGCGGGCGCCATCGCGCCCGGGGAAGCCTCGATCATCGTCGGCACCTGGTCGATCAACCAGGTCTTCTCGGCAGAGCCGGTGAACGATCGCCGCGTGTTCATGGTCTCAGGCTTCGGCCCCGGCCGCTTCGTCAACATCGAATCGAGCGCGACCTCCGCCGCCAACCTCGAATGGTATGTGCGCGCGCTGATCGAGCGCGGCGGCCACGCCGACGATCCGTTCGGGCGCAGCAACGCGCTCGTCGGCTCGGTCGTGCCCGCGGCGGACGATCCGTTCTTCCACCCGTTCCTGTACGGCTCCGGGCAGGACCCGGCCGCCCGCGCCGGCTTCTACGGCATCGCCGGCTGGCACGGCGAGGCGCAGCTTTTGCGCTCGCTGTTCGAGGGCGTCATGTTCGAGCATCGCCGCCATGTCGACGTCCTGCGGGCGGCCGGCGTCGGCTTCGGCAGAGCGGTCATCTCCGGCGGCGGATCGAAGAGCCCCTACTGGCCGCAGATTTTCGCCGACGGTCTCCGCGTTCCCGTCACCGTCGCCGCGGCGCGCGAGACGGGCGCGCTCGGGGCGGCGATCGGCGCCGGCGTCGGCGTCGGCCTGTTCGCCGATTTCGAAGCCGGCATGGCCGCGATGGTGCGGCCGGGCGCGGCGTTCGTGCCCGATCCGGCGATGCGCGATCACTACGACCGCCGCTACCGCACCTATACGGCCCTCACCGCGGCGCTGGCGCCGTTCTGGGCCGAGCTGCGCGAGAGCGCTTCCCGGTCGGAGCGATCGACCGCGTGACGGATCGAGACCGGACGAGGCGACGATGACCGCACCGGTGTCGCTCGAGGGACGCTACGACTACGTCATCGTCGGCGCAGGCACCGCGGGGTGCGTGCTCGCGAGCCGCCTCACCGAGGATCCGGCCACCCGCGTGCTGCTGCTCGAGGCGGGAGGCCGCGACAATTATCACTGGGTGCACATCCCGGTCGGCTATCTCTACTGCATCGGCAATCCGCGCACCGACTGGATGATGAAGACCGCCGCCGAACCCGGGCTCAACGGGCGCTCGCTCGTCTACCCGCGCGGCAAGGTTCTCGGCGGCTGCACGTCGGTCAACGGCATGATCTACATGCGCGGCCAGGCCGCCGACTACGACGGCTGGCGGCAAATGGGCAATGCCGGCTGGGGCTGGGAGGACGTGCTCCCGTATTTCCTCAAGTCAGAAGACCATCACGCCGGAAAATCCCCTCTGCATGGCAGCGGCGGCGAGTGGAAGGTGGCGCGGCAGCGCCTCTCCTGGGACATACTTCGCGCGGTGCAGGAGGGCGCCAGGGAATTCGGCATCATGCCGCGCGCGGACTTCAACGACGGCGACAACGAGGGATCGGGCTTCTTCGAGGTCAATCAGAGCAACGGCGTCCGCTGGACGGCGGCGAAGGGGTTTTTGCGCCCGGCCCTGAAGCGGCCCAATCTGCGCCTTCTCACGCATGCGCTGATCGACCGGCTGATCGTCGAGGGAGGGCGGGTGACTGGCGTTCGCTTCCTGCGCGAGGGCCGGCACGAGGAGGTGCGCGCCGAGGCCGAGGTGCTGCTCTGCGCCGGCGCGGTCAACTCGCCGAAGATTCTCGAGCTATCCGGCATCGGCCAGCCGGATGTGCTGCGCGGGCTCGGGATCGACGTCGTCTGCGAGAGTCCCGGCGTCGGCGAGAATCTCCAGGATCACCTGCAGATACGGACGGTTTTCCGGGTCCAGGGCGCGAAGACGCTCAACGACATCGTCAAGAGCCCGCTCGGAAAGGCTCGCATCGCGCTGCACTATGCTCTGATGCGCAGCGGGCCGATGTCGATGGCGCCGAGCCAGTTCGGGATGTTCACCAAGTCCGATCCGTCGATGGCGACGCCCGACCTCGAATATCACGTGCAGCCGCTGTCGACGGACCGGCTCGGCGACCCGCTGCACCCCTACCCCGCCATCACCGTGTCGGTCTGCAACCTGCGGCCGGAGAGCCGCGGCAGCGTGCATGCGCGCACCCGCGATCCGCACGAGCAGCCGGAGATCAGGCCGAATTATCTGGCGACGCCGAAGGATCGCGAGGTCGCCGTCGAGGCGGTGCGCCAGGCGCGAAGAATCATGACCGCCCGCGCGCTCGCCCGCTACCGGCCCGAGGAAATGCTTCCGGGACCTGCGCACCAGTCGGAGGCGGCGCTGCTCGAGCGGATCGGCGACATCGCGACGACGATCTTCCATCCGGTCGGCACGTGCCGGATGGGGGTGGACGACGGGGCCGTCGTCGGCCCCGACCTGCGGCTGCCCGGGCTCGACGGACTGCGCGTCGTCGACGCCTCCGTCATGCCGCGGATCGTGTCGGGGAACACGGCCTCGCCCGTGGTGATGATCGCCGAGAAGGCCGCCGACATGATCCGCGGCCGAGCCCGCGCGAGCCTCGCCGGAGGAACCCGGTCCTCGGGCGTGGGCGGGCCGCCATCGTGAGCTTGCGACGCCATCCGAGGCGAACGTCGCAGAAGCGCTGGAGGCGGCTCGATGTCGAGAGGCCTCGCCACGAAAATGCACCGATCGGGTATAGTGCCCCCGGCCTATTCCCGCCGGCGCTTCGGCAACGCGGGCAATGGGCGACGCTATCGATAGGCGAGGGATCGGCCCTGCCGACCTTCGCGGTGCGACCCGAACGAGGAATCAACCACCGACCCTGGTCGGAACTATAGACGGGTATTTTGCCCGCTGATTTGGAGGAACGGACGGATGGCTGGTAAGAAAATCCTGATGCTGACCGGAGAATTCACCGAGGAGTACGAGATCTTCGTCTTTCAGCAGGCGATGGAGGCAGTTGGCCACACGGTGCATGTGATCTGCCCGGACAAGAAGGCGGGCGACAAGATTCAGACCTCGCTGCACGACTTCGAGGGCCACCAGACCTATATCGAGCGCTACGGTCACCTCGCCGACATCAACAAGACCTTCTCCGAGGTCGATCCGGCCGATTACGACGCCGTCTACTGCGCCGGCGGGCGTGGCCCGGAGTATATCCGCACCGACAAGCGCATCCAGGCGATGGTGAAGCACTTCCACGAGGCGCGGAAGCCGATCTTCACCATCTGCCACGGCGTGCAGATCCTCGTCGCGGTCGACGGCGTAGTGCGCGGCAAGAAGGTCGCCGCCCTCGGCGCCTGCGAGCCCGAGGTGCGGCTCGCCGGCGGCACCTATATCGACGTCAAGCCGACGGAGGCCTATGTCGACGGCACCATGGTGTCGGCGAAGGGTTGGACGGGCCTCGCGGCCTTCATGCGCGAGTGCCTGAAGGTCCTCGGCACCGAGATCCGGCACGGCACCGTGCTCACCGACGAGAAGGCCGCCGCCTAGCCCCCATCGCTCAACGAGACACCTTCTCGAAACTGCCGCTCACCGAGGGCGCCCTCATAACCGCGCTCGGGATTCCGGTTGCCCACGGACTCCCGGGCGCAAGCAGATCAACCGGCCGGCGAGCGGCTCGGCGCGCCGCTGCTCTGCCGACAACGGTTCGGCCGCCGAGGTCACGAAGAGCACGTCGAGGTCGGGGCCGCCGAAGCAGCAGCAGGTCGGGTGGCTGACCGGCAGGTCGATCGCCGCGGCGATGCTCCCGGACGGGGCGTAGCGCACGACGCGGCCGCCCGCATATTCGGCATTCCAGAGAAAGCCCTCGGCGTCGACGCAGCTGCCGTCGGGCCGCGCCGGCGGCCGGGTCCGCGCGAAGACCCGGAAGGCTCCGGCCTCGCCCGTCGCGGCGTCGTAGTCGCGCACCTGGATCGCATGGGCGCGGGTGTCGGCGAAATACATCCGCCGCCGGACGGCATCGAAGGCGAGCGAGTTCGGGACCGCGATGCCCTCGGCCTCGACGGAAACCCTCAACTCCGGCGTCACCTTGTAGAGCCGGCCGACGGGCGAAAAGCTCCCCTCCTCGAGCGTGCCGATCCAGAAATTCCCGGCGGGATCGGCGCGCCCGTCGTTCTTCCTGTGGCCAGGCATTCCGGGCTCGGGATCGACCAGAAAATCCTGCCGCCCAGTCGTCGGATCGTAGGCCCAGAGCCCGTTCTCGCAGGCGAGCAGAAGGCCGCCCGCCGCGCGGAGGCCGATGGAGCCGAGCCGCCGTGCGCGGATCGAATGTCGGACGCAGGCGCCAGCGGCGGGGTCAAAGCTCCACAGCGCCGGCTCCAGCACGTCGACCCAGAAGAGCCGCCGCGTGCGGTCACACCACAGCGGGCATTCGCCGAGCCGGTTCGGCTCTGCAGGAATGGTCTCAAGCCCGCGTTCCATCACCGCCCGTCTCGACATGGCCGCCGAGGAACAACTGGCCGACGCGGGGATCGGCCAGCAGCGCCTGCGCCCTGTCGTGCATGCGCGTCTGGCCGAGCTCGAGCACGAGGCCGAAATCGGAGATCGCCAGCGCCGCCTTGGCGTTCTGCTCGATCATGAGAACCGTGACGCCCTCGTCACGCAGCCGCTGCAGGGTGCGGAAGACCTCCTGCACGAGCACCGGCGACAGGCCGATCGAGGGCTCGTCGATCAGAAGCAGCTTCGGGTCGAGCAGCAGCGCGCGGGCCACCTCGAGCTGCTTCTGCTGGCCGCCCGACAGCTCGATCGCCTTCCGGTCGCGGAACTCGCGCAGCATCGGGAACTGGTCCATCACCCTCTCGATGCGGTCGCGCACCTTCGCCTGGTCGCGCGCGGTGACGCCGCCAAGCTCGAGGTTGTGATAGACGGAGAGCTGCGGAACGACGTTGCGCCCCTGCGGCACATAGGTGACGCCATGGGCGATCATCTGCCGCGGGGTCTGGCCGGTGACGTCGCGGCCCTCGAGCAGAACCCTGCCGGACTGGATGGCGAGCAGGCCGAAGATCGCCTTGAACACGGTCGACTTGCCGGCGCCGTTCGGCCCGACCACGGTGGTGATCGAGGCCTTCTCGACCATGAAAGAGATGCCGTTGAGGATCGTGATCTTGCCGTAGCCGCCGAAGAGGTCCCTCAGCTCGAGCATCGTCACCCCCCGAGATAGGCGTCGATGACGGTCTGGTCGGCGCGGATCTCGGCCGGGGTCCCTTCGGCGATGACGGCGCCTTCGGCAAGCACGATGATGCGCGTGCAGAGGCTCATCACGAAGTCCATGTTGTGCTCGATGACGACGAAGGTCGTGCCGTGCTCGGCATTGTAGGCGAGGAGGCGCTCCTTCAGGCTCGCCAGCATGGTGAGGTTCACGCCGCCGGCCGGCTCGTCGAGCAGGACGAGGCCCGGTCCCGACATGAAGGCCATCGCCGCGTCGACCAGCTTCTGCTGGCCGTAGGACAGCGAGCCGGCGCGCGCATCGCGCAGATGGCCGAGGCGGAAGAAGTCGATCAGTCGCTCGGCCGCCTCCGTCAGCCCCGCATCCGGCGCGCCGACGAGGCGCGAGAGCATCGTGCCGTGATGCTCCTGGCCGGCGAGGATGATGTTGTCGAGCACGGTCATCTGCGGGAAGACCGAGAGCTGCTGGAAGGTGCGCCCGACGCCGAGCTTGTTGAGACCGGACGGCCGCATGCCGGAGACGGAGCGCCCGTTCACCTCGATCCGGCCGCTGTCGGGGGCGAGCTGGCCGAGGATGCAGTTGAACAGCGTCGACTTGCCCGAGCCATTCGGCCCGATGAGGCCGAGGATCTCGCCGCGCTCGACCGCGAACGACACCTCGCGCACGGCGCGGATGCCGCCGAAGCTCTTGGAGATGCCGTGCACGGCGAGGATCGGCGCGCTCAATTCGGCCGCTCTCCCGCGGCGATGTCGCCGCGCACGCTCGGTCGCGCGAAGAACCGGTCGCGGAGCCGCGCGCCGATGCCCACCAGGCCTGAGGGCGCGACGATCAGCATGACGATGACCAGCGCCGAATAGATGATGAGGTAGTAGCCCTCCGCGAAACGCAGCACCTCCGGCAGGAGGATGACGACGGCCGCGCCGACGAACGGGCCGAAGAAGTAGCCGGAGCCGCCGACGACCACCATCAGGAGGACGCGCAGCGAGTGCACGAGCCCGAACGAGCCCGGCTCGATGAACTGCACGAGCGGCGTGATCAGCGCGCCGGCGAGCCCGCCATAAGCCGAGCCGATGGCGAAGGCGAGCAGGGTGATGAGACGGGTGTCGACGCCGAGGCTCTCGGCCCGGATCGGGTTCTCGCGCAGCGCCTTGAAGGCGCGCCCCCACGGCGAGCGCACGATGCCCCACATGGCGAGCGTCGCCAGAACCGTGACGGCGAGCGTGAAGTAGTAGAAGGGCAGCTGCTTGCCGGTCGAGAACAGGAGAAAGTCCGGCCGCGGCATGCCGACGAGGCCGTAGACGCCGCCGGTCAGCCAGTCCTCGTTGCGGAGCACCAGGAACACGAGCGTGTTGAAGGCGAGCGTCACGAAGGCGAGGAAATGGCCCTTCACGCGCAAGGCCGGATAGCCCAGCAGCAGCCCGACGACGAAGCAGGCGACGAGAGCGAGCGGCATGGCTGCGAGCCAGTGCCAGCCGGCGAGCGTCAGGAGCGCGGTGATGTAGGCGCCGATCGCCATGAACGAGGCCTGCGCAAGCGAGATCTGCCCCGCATAGCCGAGCGTCAGGTTGAGACCCATGGCGGCGATCGAGAAGATCAGCCACGAGGTGAGGGTGTAGACGATGTAGTTGCCCTGGCCGAGCGGGGCGAGGATGGCGAGCCCGACGAGGCCGCAGGCGAGGAGGATGCGCGACGGCATCAGACCGTCCTGCCCTCGGGCGTGCCCATGATCCCTTGCGGGCGCAACAGGATGATGGCGATGAGCAGGATCAACGGCAGCGCGGCCCGGTACTGCGCGGTGACGTAGGTCGCGGTGAGGTTGTCGAGCACGCCGATCAGGAGACCGCCGACGAGGGCGCCGCGGATGCGGTTGAAGCCGCCGACGATCGCCGCGATGAAGGCGATGAGGCCGAGCGTCTCGCCGTTCGAGAATTTCGCCAGATAGACCGGCGTGATGAGGAACGAGGCAAGCGCGGCGAGCGCGGCGTTGATGAGGAAGGTGTAGAGCACCATCCGCTTGACGTCGACGCCGAGGATCTCGGCCACCGCCGGGTTCTGCGCCGTCGCCTGCATGCAGCGGCCGGTGCGCGTCCGGTCGAGGAACAAGGTGAGCAGCACGACGATGCCGAGCGAGATGAAGAGGTTGAGGATGTCCTGCAGCGACACGACGGCGCCGAAGACGTCGATCGGGTCGGTCGGGAAGAGGGCCGGGAACGGCTGCGCCTCGGCGCCGTAGAATTCCTTGACGCTCTCCTTCAGGAAGATGGCGAGCGCGATCGTCGCGATGATCAGCGAGATGCCGCCCGACGGCAGGATCGGCTCGACGACGAGCTTCTTGAACAGGAAGCCCAGCACGAACACCGACAGTGCGAGCCCGAAGGCGAGCGCGAGCCAGAGCGGCATGCCGAGCACGTGCAGGCCGACGAGCACGAAGAAGGCGGGGACCATGACGAACTCGCCCTGGGCGAAGTTCACGGTCTGCGCCGCCTGCCAGACGAGCGTGAAGCCGATGGCGACGAGCGCGTAGATGGCGCCGGTCGCGAGGCCGGACAGAACGACTTGCAGGAATTGAGACATCGCCCGCCCGTTGATGACGGGCCGCGGAGGAGCATCCCTCTCCGCAGCCCGCCGTGACGCCGGTTCAGTTCGCCGGGACCGTGCTGATCACCACCGGCGCGCCGCCCTTGACCTGGACCATGAAGCTCGGCCGGGACATCTCGCCGGTATTGTCCCAGCACGTATCGAGCAGGATCTTCGGGTAGTCGGCCGCCTTGAGGCACAAGCCGTGCATCTTCTTGGCGAAGGCCTCGCCGTCGAGCTTGCCGACCATATCGGTGACGTATTTCGTCGCCCAGGCGCCGACATAGCCCTTGATGGCGTCGTGCGTCGGCCGGCGCTTGAACGTCTCCTCGAACTTTTTCGCGAAGGCGGCGATGCCGGGGACGTCAGTCGCCGTCGCGGTGAGGCCGACATGCGCGATCGCGCCCTCGGCGGCGCCGCCGGCGAGCTCGATCACCTTGGCTTCCGTCAGCGTCACCTCGCCGACGAGCGGCATCGCGAGGCCCTGCTTCTTGGCCTCGATCAGGAAGCGGGCCGATTCCTCCTGGTTCATGTAGACGAACACGGCGTCGGGATTGGCGCTCTTGAGCTTCGAGACGTCGGCGGCGTAGTCGGTCTGCGCCTGCTCGGAGGCCACGTCGACCACGACCTCGATGCCGGCCTTCTTCATCTCGTCGAGGAAGACGTTGCGGCCGCCCTTGCCGAACTCGTTGTTGACCCAGGCGACGCCGACCTTCTTGGCCTTCAGCGTATCCTTGAAATAGGGGGTGAGCGACGGCACGCCCTTCTGGGCGCCCGACGAGGTACGGAAGATGAAGGGGTTGCCCTTCTGCACGATCGCCGGCGCCTCGGAGCCGACGAATTGCGGCGTCGAGTTCTGCTGCGCGACCAGCATGTTGACCATGGTCGAGCCGGAATAGATCGTGCCCCAGATGGCGTAGGCGCCGGCGTCGATGGCCTTCTGCACGAGCGCCCGCGAGACCTGCGGATCGGTCTGCGTGTCGTACTCGGTGACGACGACCTTCTTGCCGAGGATGCCGCCGGCGGCGTTGATCTCCTCGACGGCGATCTTGATGCCGTCGCGCCAGTTGGTGCCGGACGGCGCGCCGGCGCCGGAGAGCTCGGCCACCATGCCGATCTTAACCGTCTCCTGGGCGACGGCGAACTGGACCGAGGCGGCGATGATGGCGGCCGCCGCGATCGCCGAAAAGGCTCTGCATTCCATGATGGGCTCCTCCCGAAGGCTTCTTCATTGGCCCGGCGACGGGATCGCGTCGCCGAGCTGTCCGATTCGGCCGAGCTAAGCCGCCGCCGAGCGCAATTGCAACTCGATCGAGCCCTGCCCGGAGGCACGGGCCATCCCCATGAGCTTTCGGAGCGACCGGGCGTGGCGAACGAAGAGGCTGTCGCGAGCCCTTTCGGCGCGCCGCGCACCTGCCGACGCGGCCGAAGTTCACTTCGACCGTTCGGGGTTCCTTGGCGACCGGGCGCAGCTAGCGTTTGCCGCGACCCGCACCAGTTCAATCGGTTCCCGGCATGAACGTTCACGCGCGCAGCAGCCAGAAGGCGCCGCTGTTCAAGCATCGCTGGTATCAGGACATCTTCGATAAGATCCCGGACATCCAGCGCGAGGCGGCCGCCGCCGCCGAGCAGGTCGGCATGGACAAGTGGGCCGGCGAGCTCGGCCTCTACCAGGGGTCCTCGTCGATTCCCGGGCGGCTGCCTTCCTACGTCATGGAGGCGATCGTCGCCGCCAACCGGCAGAACGTGCTGCCGGCGCGGGCGATCGCCGACCAGATTCGCGACCTCGTGAAGACCGTCTACGGCGACGGCTGGGACGTGTGCGTCACCAACACCGCCGAAGCCGCGCTGCGCATCGCGGCCGAGGCGCTGATGGCGCCGCCGACCATGCGCAAGGGCGACGCCTACCGCTCGCGTGTCCTGCAGATCTTCGGCGAGGACTTCGAGTGGGGCGCCGGATACGGAAGGCCGTTCCCGCCGCGCTACAAGCACGCCGCCATCGACCGGACGGTGGCCGGCGGCGAGCTCGGCCTCGAGGGCAAGAGCCTCGCCAACATGGATACCCTGTTCGTGCGTGCCCCCGGCGTCCGCTACGAGATCCACGGCGTCCGGCAGAACGTCGTGCCGCTCATGACCGGCCTCGACGTCCGCGGGACTGCAGCCGCGATGCGCACCGCGGCCGAGCGGCACGCCTCGATGATCGCCGGCGTGCACGCGGTCGGCTACGACACGCCCGGCTGGGGATTCGGCGAGAAGGATGCAGCCGGCGTGCCGCTCTTGATGAAGGAGCTGTCGGGGCTCGCCCGCGACTACGACGTGCCCTTCGTGGTCGATGCGGCGACCTGCCTGCCCTTCGTCGGCCTCGATCCGCGGGCGATCGACGCGGACATCATGATCTATTCCATGGACAAGGCGGGCCGCTCGCCGATCGCCGGCCTCGTCATCGGCAAGGAAGAGCCGATGAACACGTTCCGCAAGGCCATGGGCTGGGGCGGCCCGCGCACCGGCGGCACCTCGTCCTACTCGAAGGCCGTCTTCTCGATGCATGATCCGGGGCGCGATTCCCTCGTCGGCCTGCACGCCTTCCTCGACGCCATGCACCGGCAGCCGGAAACCGTCACCGAGCCCGTCGACGGCATGTATTCGATCCTGATGGAGGAGCTGGAGGAATTCCGGCCAAAACGCTTCCGCAATAGGCTCATCGTCACCAAGAGCTACCACATGGGCGGGATCGAGCTGAACTATGCGGAGACCTGGAGCGATGGGGACGGCTTCGGCCTGCCGATCTTCAACCTCGAGGATCTGTATGTCGGCTCGAACGCGATCGACGCCGCGCTGATCGCCATGGGACAGGCGCCGTCGACCATCTATGGCGGCAACGTGCTGATCGGACCCGGCCTCGGCCTGATCGACCGCGACGGACGGTTCATGCCGGACGCGGCGCGGGCCGCGTTCAGGGCCATGGTGAAGGCGTTCGAGATCGTCGCCCGCCACGCCGGGCTCGATCCCGCCTGAGCCGAGGAGCCGTCCGCATGACCCGCATCGTGTCGCTCGCCGAGATCGAGCGCGTCCTCCCCTCGATCGACGTCCTCGGCGAGATCGAGCGCGGCTTCGTCGCCTACAGCCGCGGGAAGGTCACGGTGCCGCCGGTCGGCGAGCTCCTCTTTCGCGATCCCCCGGGGGAGATGCACGTCAAGTACGGCGCGATCGACGGCGACGACGTCTTCGTCGTCAAGATCGCGACCGGCTTCTATGGCAATCCGGCGCGCGGCCTGCCGCCCTTCTCGGGCATGATGCTGATCTTCTCGGCGATCACCGGCGAGCCCTTGGCGGTGCTGCTCGACGAGGGACACCTGACCAATGTCCGCACCGCCGCCGCCGGTGCGCTGGCTGCGAAATACCTCGCGCCGCCGAAGGTCGAGGCGATCGGCATCCTCGGCTCCGGCGTCCAAGCGCGGCTGCAGCCGCAATACCTGAAGCCGGTCACCGATTGCCGGCAGGTCCTCGTCTGGGCGCGCGATGCCGACAAGGCGGCGGCCTGCGTGGCCGATCTCGAGCGCGAGGGATTCCGCGCCCGTGCGGCATCGAGCGTCGCCGAGGTCGCCGCGAACGCGAACCTCATCGTCACGACGACGGCCTCGCACGAGCCGTTGCTGCTCGCCGAGCACCTCCGGCCGGGCATGCACATCACCGCCATGGGCTCCGACACGCCGGAGAAATGCGAGCTGGCGCCCGAGCTTCTGGCGCGCGCCGACCTCGTCGTCGCCGACAGCATCCAGCAGTGTTTGACACGCGGCGAGATCCATCGTGCGGTGGAGGCGGGCGCTTTCGACCCGGCAGGCGTCGTCGAGCTCGGCACCATCGTCGAGCAGCCGGCCCGCGGCCGCACGAGGGCCGACCAGATCACGGTCGCGGACCTCACCGGCGTCGCCGTTCAGGACATCCAGATCGCCAAGGCCGTGCGGGCCCGGCTCGCCGCCGAAGGCGACGCCGCGGCCGCCTAGCAAGGACATCCCCGCATGCGCTTCCCGACCTTCCAGCTCGAGCGCAACCAGACGCTCTACGAGAACGCGGTCGAGATCAATCTCACCGAGAGCGGCGTGCATCCCTGCACCGTCGGCGAGATTCTGGACGACGGCGAGATCGCCGCTCTCGGCCGGGTCGCGCTCAGCCATGGCTATACCGAGGGCAGTCCGGCGCTGCGGCGGGCGATCGCCGACTGGTATCCGGGTGCGGGGGCCGAGAACGTCGTCGTCTGCCACGGCTCGTCGGAGGCCTGCCTCGTCGCGACGCTCAGCATCGTCAGCCGCGGCGACGAGATCGTCGTCATCGTACCGAGCTTCATGCAGATCGACGGCCTCGCGCGGGCGCTGGACGTCACCGTCCACCGGGTGCCGCTCGACGAGGCGAAGGGCTGGCAGCCGGATTTGGCGCAAGTGGGGGCCGCGATCGGGCCGCGGACGCGGCTGATCACGGTCTGCGATCCGAACAACCCGACCGGCACCATGCTCACCGACGCCTCGCGCCGCGGCCTCGCCGCACTCGCAGCCGAGACCGGCATCTGGCTGCTGGTGGACGAAATCTATCGCGGCTCGGAGATCGACGGCGGCGAGCCGGCGACGGCCTGGGGCCTGTCGGACCGCGTGATCGTCTCGGGCGGGCTGTCGAAATCCTTCGCCTGCCCGGGCCTCCGCCTCGGCTGGCTGATCGCCCCGCCCGAGCTTGCCGACGAGTGCCATCGCCGGCAGGATTACACCACGATCGGCACCGGGACGCTGCCGCAGCTGCTCGCCGAGCGCGTGATGCGGCCGGTGACGCGCGACCGGATGCTCGCGCAGGGCCGGAGCATTCTCGCGCGGGGCCGGGCGACCGTCGCCGAGTGGGTCGCCGGGCGCAACAGCTGGAGTTGGGTCGAGCCAAAGGCAGGCGGGATGGCGTTCCTGGGTTACGGCTTCGACATGCCATCGGAGGCGCTGGTGCAGGGCCTGCGCGAGGAGGAGAGCGTGTTCGTCTGCGCGGGCGCCTGGTTCGGCATCGAAAAGCACATCCGCATCGGCATCGGCGTCGAGCATGGAAAGCTCGTCGAGGGCTTGAGGCGGATCGACAGCTTTTTCGCCCGGCACGGCGCAGCGGCTGGCGGCGGCGGGCCGGCTTGACCGAGCGGGACGTGCTCGCCATCGAGGCGAGCTCGATCGTCCTCGATCTCGGCGAGGGGAAGAACCGCCATCGGGCGCTGGACGGTGTGTCGCTGCGTGTCCGGGCCGGCGAGAAGGTCGTGATCGTCGGCCCGTCCGGCTCCGGCAAGTCGAGCCTCTTGCGCTGCCTCAACGGGCTCGAGCGGCCGACGGCGGGCACGGTGCGCCTCTTCGGCGAGGACATCCTGGCGAGCCCGGCGGCGCTCCAGGGTGCGCGGCGGAGGACGGGGACGATCTTCCAAAGCTTCAATCTCTTCGCGATGCGCACCGTGCTCGACAATGTCGCGCTCGGGCTCGTGGTCCTGGCCGGCACGGGCTGGCCGGACGCGCGCCGGCGGGCGTCGCGGTACCTCGAGCGCGTCGGCGTCGGCGAGCTCGGCGCACGCTATCCGTTCCAGATTTCCGGCGGACAGCAGCAGCGCGTGGCGATCGCCCGGGCGCTGGCGCTTGAGCCGCGGCTGCTGCTGCTCGACGAGCCGACATCGGCGCTCGATCCCGAGCTCGTCCAGGGCTTGCTGGATCTCGTCCGCGGCATCGTCGCCGAGGGCGGGCTGACGCTGGTCTGCGTCACGCACGAGATGGGATTCGCGCGCCGGCTCGCAGACCGCGCCGTCTTTCTCGGCGGCGGGAAAGTGCTCGCCGAGGGCGACCCGGCGGCGGTGCTCGATCCGGACAGCGCCACGGGGCCGGCGGCGCAGTTCCTCAGGGCGATGCGGGGCTGAACCGTGCGGGGATCGCGCGCCGGGAGGCGGCGCCGACTCGCAGCTCCGGCACGAGGCGGCGCTCCGCCGCGCGGACGCCGAGCAGCAGCAGGAAGACCATCGCGAGATAGATCGCCCCCGCAGCGAGGAACGGCGTGATCGGGTCGAAGGTGTTGAAGTAGATCTTCTGCGCCACCCCGAGCAGCTCGAGAATGGTCACGAGGCTCGCCACCGAGGTCGACTTGATGACGAACACGACCTCGTTGCCGTAGGAGCGAAGGGCGAGCCGCGCCGCGTTCGGCACGATGATCCTGCGGATCGTCTCGAAACGCCCGAAGCCGGCCGCTTCCGCGGCCTCGACCTCGCCGCGCGGCACGCCGCGGATGGCGCCGGCGAGAATCTCCGTCAGGTAGCCCGCGGAGTTGAGTGACAGCGCCAGTACCGCGACCGGATAGGGCTCGCTGAAAAGGCTCCAGGCCCAGGTATCGCGGATCACCGGCACGTCCGGCGCGCCGTAATAGATGAAGAACAGCAGTGCCAGCAGCGGCGTGCCGCGGAAGAAGAAGACGAAGCCGATCGCCAGCGCGCGGGCAAATCCGTTCCGGGCGTTGCGCAGCAGCGCCATGGGCGCCGCGATGAGAAAGCCGAAGACGAGCGTCAGCAGCGTCAGCTGCAGCGTCGACACCGCGCCGTCGAGCAGGCTCGGCAGGTAGGAGAGCGCGGTCGCGAGATCCATGATCATCGCGCGGCAGCCCCTGTGCCGGTGCCGCGCCACAGCCGTCGTTCGAGGACCGACTGGCCGATCATCGACAGGCCGGAGATCGCAAGGTAGGCGACGATCACGCAGCCGTAGAAGAAGAAATAGGCCTTCGAGTTCTGGCCGGCGACGCCGGCTTCGCGGATCAGGTCGTGCAGGCCGACGACGGAGACGAGCGGCGTGTTCTTGACGACTACCATCCAGAGATTGGCGAGTCCCGGGAAGGCGAAGCGCAGCGCCAGCGGCAGGATGACAAGGGCGAAGGCCGGCAGCGAGCGCAGGCCGAGCGCGCGGGCGGCCTCGCGCATTCCGGCCGGCACCGCCTGGATGGCGCCGCGGAACACCTCGCTGGCGTAAGCGCCCTGCACCAGCGAGAGCGCCAGCACGCCGGACCAGAAGCCGCTGATCTCGACGAAGCCGGTGCCGCCGAACAGGCCGAGGAAGCTGCCGAGCAGGAACGATCCGCCGAAGTAGACGAACAGGATGACGAGAAGCTCCGGCACGCTGCGCATCACGACGGCGTAGCCCTCGCAGGCGAGGGCGAGCGGGCGCGGACCGTGCAGCTCGGCGAGCGCGGCAAAAAGGCCGAGCGCGGTGCCGAGCACATAGGCCGCCACGGCCAGCTCCAGCGTGAGCACGAGGCCGCGCAGGAGCTCGTCGCCCCAGCCCGGCCCGTAGGCGAGCAGATCCCAGTTCATGCCCGAAGGCTAGGTCCGGCGCAGCCTGTCGTCACCAGGCCTTGTCGGCGCGGATGTTGACGCCCGGGAACCACTTCGCCGACAGCTTGTCGAAGGTGCCGTCGGCATAGGCGGCCTTCAGCGCTTCGTTCACCTTCTCGCGCAGGGGATCGCCCTTGCGGAACATCGCGCCGGCGCCGGGCCCGAAGATCTCCGGGTCGATCAGCTCGACGCCGATGAACTCGAAATCCTTGCCCTGCTCCGAGCGCAGGAACTCGGCGGCCGGAACCGCCTCGTTGAGCGCGGCGTCGATGCGGCCGGCGGCGAGGTCGGCGTGGATCTGGTCGATGTTCTTGTAGCCGCGCGGCTCGACGACGCCCTTCAGCTTGGCGTCGAGATACTGCTCCTGCGTGGCGCCGGCATAGACGCCGACCTTCTTGCCCTTGAGGCCGTCCGGCACCGTGATGCCCGACCCCTTCCTGGCGTAGAACCGGTAGGCCGGCGCGTAATAGGGAATCGAGAAGTCCGCTACCTTCTGCCGTTCCGGCTTGATCGACATGGACGAGAAGATCATGTCGTACTTGCGCGCCAGCAGCGCCGGGATCATGCCGTCGAAATCCTGCTTCACCCATTCGCAGGTGATGTTCAGCCGCCGGCAGACGTCATTGCCGAGATCGATCTCGAAGCCCGTATAGCGCCCGTCCGGCTCGGTCTGGCTGAAGGGCGGGAACGACGCCTCGGTCGCGACCCGCACCTTCTCCTGCGCCGCCGCGGCGCCGGTCAGGCCGAGGCCGAGGACTAGTCCGAGCGCTGCCCTGACGAGGATGTGGCCCATCTCTGTTCACTCTCTCCTGTCGAACGATCGGCAGCGATTGGACGGTCCGGCATCGGCGCCTTGCATCCGGAATGTCCGAAGTCCGGTTGAGCGCACACCAAAGCGTCAGTGGCTCGGCACGGCGAAAATTTAGGCATCGGCGTCCGCGACGGGCTCGGCGACGTAGAACAGGACCGCGCCCCGCTCCTGCGATCCGCGGCTCGCGACGCCAACCACGATGCCGTCGCAGCGCGCCCGCACCGCGGCCGGCGAGCCGCCGGGATCCGGCGGATGGACCTCGCCGAGAAGCTCGCCCTCCCGCACGGCCTCGCCGAGCCAGACGCAGGGCGCGAAGACGCCGTCGGCGGGCGCCGGGACATGATGCTGCGGCCTGCCGAGGGCGAGCAGAATGGAGCGCTCCGCCGGCTCGCTCCCGGTACCGGGCAGCACGCCGATGTGAGCCAGGAGATTGCGCAGGCCGCGCTCGGCGACGGCGAGCGAAACCGGCGTGATCCGCCCGGCGCCGCCGAGCTCGGACGAGATCGCCCGCTTGCCCATCGCCCGCGCCAGGCCCTCGAGCGTGCCCGCATGCGGCATAGCGAGACCGCCCGCCTCCGGCTCTTCGAGGATGATCGCGTAGGGCGCGCCGAAGGCGAGCAGGGCGGGCAGCATCGCCCGGTACTCGGCCGAGCCGACCCTCGCCTGCAGGTTCGCGCTCGGCAGGAACTCGTGCGCGATGCCGCCCGAATGCAGGTCGACGAGCCAGTCGATCCGCGGCAGCAGGCGCGCGGCGACGAAGCGGGCGATCGCCGCGCTCGGCCCCGTCGCCCCGGGCGGCGGCGGGTACATCCGGTTGAGATCGGCCCCATCGAGCGGCGTTCTCCGCGAGCCGGCGCGGCAGGCGGGGCGGTTGTGCTCGGGCAGGACGACGAGCGTGCCGGCGAGGTCGGCGAGGCTCCCCTCGAGGCGCCGGACGAGGCTCGCGGCTGCGACGCGGCCCTCGTATTCGTCGCCATGCGTGCCGCCGGCCACGAGCACCGTCGGCCCGCTCCTGTCGCCCCGCGCGACGGCGACGGGCAGGCCGATCCGGCCCGCCTCCCCCGCGTGCTCGAAGTCGAGCGCCACCTCGTGCAGGCGCACGCCGGGGCTCGCCAGATCGAGCCCGTCCGGAGGGACGGAGGTCCAGACCTGCACCATGGACGGGCGCTCCTTTCGCGCGTCAGGGATGCTATCCTGATCGCCGCGGGACCATCCGCAAGGCATGATGCTTGCTTCGGTCC
The DNA here is from genome assembly GCA_023430145.1 of Pseudomonadota bacterium. Lineage (GTDB taxonomy): Bacteria > Pseudomonadota > Alphaproteobacteria > Rhizobiales > Methylopilaceae > JAEZCD01. The sequence goes on along the minus strand of JAEZCD010000053.1, from coordinate 20,599 downwards.
CGCCGAACCGAACGGCGGTTTTCAGTTGATTGGACGACTCAGCGATATCGATCTTCGCCTGCTGCGCATCTTCGCGACCGTGGTCGAATCCGGCGGCTTCTCGCTCGCGACCGCACGTCTCAACGTGTCGGAATCGACCGTCAGCCAGCACATGTCGGACCTCGAGAAGCGGCTCGGCATGCGGCTCTGCGAGCGCGGCCGCGCGGGCTTCCGTCTGACCCGCGACGGCGAGGAGGTCTACAAGGCGACGCTCGAGCTCCTGGAGGATCTCGGCCGCTTCCGCGATCGGCTGGCGCTACTCCGCTCCGACATGTCGGGCACGCTCAATCTCGGCATGCCGGACGCGATCGTCACCGACGAGAGCAGCGGCTTTTCCGAGCGGATCCGCGCCTTCGTCGATTCGAGCCGGGACATCGCGCTGCACGTGCACATGCTCACTCCGCGCGAGCTCGAGCGCGGCGTCATCGACGGCTCGCTGCATGTGGCGGTCGCGCCGGAGCACCGGCGCGTCGCCGGCCTCGACTATGTCCCGCTCTTCGTCGAGCCGAACAGGCTGTTTTGCAGCCGGGAGCATCCTCTCTTCGAGGTCCCGGACGAGCGCATCACCGAGGACATGCTGGCCGATGCCGGCCGGATATCGAGGGGTTACATCGAGCGCTTCGACGAGCAGTTCTTCGGCAATGCGCGCTATGCGGCCAGCGTCCAGCTCACCGAGGCCGCGGCGCTCCTCATCCTGTCCGGCCGCTATATCGGCTTTCTCCCGGTGCACTATGCCGCCGCCTGGGTGCGGGAGGGCCGCATGCGCGCCATTCAGCCAGACCGGTTCCGCCTCGAGTCACGCTTCAACGTGATCCGCAAGCGCGAGGGCGCCGCCGATCCTCGCGTGGAAACCCTGGTCCGGGAGCTCGTTCGCGAACGCGGCCCCCCGGCGAGCCCGCCGAGCCGTGCGCCGGTGGCACTCGACCGTGCGGGCGGGGTATCGTCACGCGGCTGATCACGCGGTCGCGTTCCGCGCGTCGCCCCCTGCGCGTGGCGAAACGTCCGCCGTCCGCCGAACGTCAGCGCAGCGCGAGATTGTCGAAGAGCTGCGCGATGTCGGCTTCCTCGTTGTAGACGTGCGGCGAGACGCGCATCTTCGTGCCGCGCAGGGTTACGTGGACGCCGGCGGCCTTCAAGCGCGGCCCGGCATCCGGGGCGAGCCGGTCACCCAGTTCGAGAATGGCGATATGCGGAATCGGCCGCGCCGGCCGCGCGGCGATCAAGCCGCGCCTTTCCGCCTCGTCCCAGATCAAGCCGTTCAGATGGACCAGCCTGCCGGCGACGGCATCGAGCCCCCAGTCGCGCAGCATCTTCAGGGAAACGATGGTGCTCGGCAGCGTCGCGAAATCGGAGCGCTGGCCCATGTCGAACCGGCGGGCGCCTCCCATGAAGCCGGGCCTGTTCACCTTGTAGAAGTCCGGCTTCTCGCCGCCGATGCGGTTCCAGGAATGATGCTCCAGGGTCGCGCCGGCTTCGTGCCAGCGCCTGTCCGCATAGAGGAAGGCCTGGCGGTACGGGCCGAGCAGGAACTTGTAGGTGGCGAAGGCGAGGAAGTCCGGCCGCACGCGGCGCACGTCGAACGGGAGTGCTCCGACCCATTGCGTGCCATCCACCACGAGGCACGCTCCCGCCTCCCGGCTCGCGTTCGCCACCGCCTCGAGATCGAGCAGCATGCCCTCGAACCAGTGGACGAGCGAACCGGCGACGACGGCGACCGGCCAGGGCGAGGTTTTGATCGCGCCGATGAGAGCTGCGGTCCAATCGTCGTCGGCGGGCTTTCCCGCGATCACCACATGCGCACCGCTGCGCTCGGCCAGCTCGTACCAGACGTAGCGGTTGGACGTGTGCTCGTTCTCCATCATCACGATGGCCGACCCGGCGGCCACCGGAACGTTCGCTGCGGCGATCGACATGCCGTAGCTGGTGGCGGCGGTGAGCGCGATCTCGTCGGCCTCGGCGCCGATCATGGCCGCGGCGAGGGCGCGCGCCTCCTCCACCGTGTCGTAGAAGGCGCCGATGGTCATGTCCCAGGGAGCGGCCTTGATCCAGGCCGCGGCGGCGCCCGCCTCGGCCGCCGCGATCGGGATCGGGGACAGGTAGGCCGCGTCGAGAAAGGCGACGTTCGGCGGGATGGCGAAGAGCCGGCGCTGGCTGCCGAGCAGGCGGGTGGTCAAAGTCCGAACTCCACGATGGTTCCGGCGCCGTTTGCGCGGGCGGCCGAGTAGACGAAGTTGGCGAGCTCGATGTCCTGGGCTGGCACGCCAAGCGAACGGTAGAGGGTGATCTCGTCCGGGCTGGTCCGGCCCGGTGCGGTGCCTTCCAGCGTGGCGCCGATCTCGCCGCGAAGATGATCACGGGTGATCCGCCCTGCGCGAGCGCCTCGACCAGTTCGCCCGCGGCGCTCAAGGCCATCGGCATGTAGTCGACCCAGATGCCGGCACGCAGCACGCATGCGAGATCGACCTCGCGACAGGAGGGCACGCTGGCGCCGACCGCATTGACGTGGACGCCGGCCGGCAGCCATTCGCCGAACAGCACCGGCGTCGCGGAGGATGTCGTCGTGCAGACGATGTCGGCCTCCGCGACGGCCTCGCGCGGGTCGTCGAACGCGGCGGCCTCGAAACCGGCCTCGCTCTGCTCCTGCGCGAAGCTGGCCGCCTTGGCCGCGTCGCGTCCCCAGACGCGGACCCGTCGGATCGGCCGGACATGGGCGATGGCCTCGACATGGCGCCGCGCCTGCTCGCCATAGCCCATCACCGTGAGCGTGCTGCTCTCGGGCCGCGACAGAGCGCGCGTGGCGACCGCGCTCGCCGCGGCGGTGCGCCAAGCAGTCAATTCGCCCCCGTCGACGAGCCCGACCGGCCGGCCATGCGTCTTCTCGAACAGCAGGACCACACCGCGGTGCGAGCCGAGGCCGTGGGCGAAATTGTCGGGAAACACCGACAGGACCTTGGCGCCGAACAGGTCGCGGTCCGCGACGTCGGCATACATCATCGACAGGCAGCTGCCGGCGGCCCCCGGCAGCATCAGGGTGCGTCGCAGATCCTGCCGGGCGGTGCCGTTGGAGGTCTTGCGCAGGGCCCGCTCGGCGCAGGACATCGCATCCTCGATGGAAAGGACATGCGCGATCACCTGCCGATCGAGAAGGACGAAATCCCTTTCCTCGAACGGCGTGATCCGACCCTGCGGCATCCCGACTCTCTTCCGGTCCGATCTCGTCGATTATCGCTGCGAGCCTAGCACCTTCGAAAATCGGTTCGACGCTCGAATTGATAACTCGACCGAAGCAGGAGTGGCCGCCGGCTCATGCTCGTGCGGCTGTCGGGGCGCCGATCGTCCCGGCAGCGCGGGGCGAGCGAGCGCCCGCGCCGTCGCGGCCCGGCTCACACGGAATCGCAACGCCGGCTCGTTTACGCGCGAGGGTCATAACTTTTCGCCACCACCCTCGCCGGCCGGAGCAATTGATCTCGGCACGGTCTATCTCCGATACTCTTCAAGACCCGATATCGCGGCTCGTTCCGCAGCCAAGCCATCCAACAGGACGAAGAACGTCATGGCCGAGGCAATTTCGGCGGGAGCGCTCCCGATACCGTCGCAACCTCCGATCCTCAGCTGAGCATTACTTCGGGTTATGCGCGGCGCTGGCCAGGAATCGACAAAGGACGAGCACGTTTGAACGTGGGGGAAGTTGAATGCATGTCGTCGTAATCGGTGCTGGCATTGTCGGCAGCTCCGTTGCTTATGAGTGCGCGAAGGCCGGTGCCGAGGTCACAGTCCTGGAGGCCGGCCGGGTTGCCGGCGCCACGTCCGGCACCAGCTTCGCCTGGACGAACGCGACGACGAAGAGCCCGCGACCCTATTACGATCTCAACGTTGCGGGGATGCGTGCACATCTCGAGCTGAGGCGCGACTTCGGCCACACGCCCTGGTTCTCCCAGACCGGCAGCGTCGAGTGGCGAAACCGGGTCGAGGATCAGCCCGCATATCTCGAGAACTTCCGCCAGATGAAAGAGTGGGGATACGGCGTCGAATGGATCAGCCGCGCGGCGTTGGCCGCCATGGAGCCGGACGTCGACATCGAGGGCATCGGCGACGGGCCGATCTCCTATTTCCCCGAGGAAGGGTGGGTAGACCCCGCGCTCTATTGCGCGTGGCTGCTGCGGGCCGCCCGGTCGCGCTGGAACGCGCAGGTCCATGAGTTCGCGCGGGTCAGCGCGGTCGCTTCGGAGGGAGGCCGCGTCGCAGCAGTGCGAACCGCCGGGGGAACGAGCTTCCGTGCCGATGCGGTGGTCAACTGCACGGGCGGCTGGGCGGATACGGAGCTGGGCGATGCGCATGGCATTCCGCTCGCCTCGACCATCGGCGTGCTGGGCTTCACGCCGCCGGTCGCGCTGACGCTGCGCAGCCAGCTGCATGCGGACGATCTCGACATCCGGCCGGATGGCGCCGGCCGTATCATGATCCACAAGATCTCGGTCGACGGCACCATGTCCGAGCCGCGCGCTCTCGCCCTCCACAGCCCGCAGGCGGCCGAGCTGAAGCGGGCCGCGAGCGAAGTCCTGCCGGCCCTTGCGAAGGTGGATCTCGAGTCGATCCGCACGACCGTGCGGCCCTTCCCGGCCGACGGGTTCACCTGTGCGGGCGCCATGCCCGGCATCGCCGGCTACTACATGGCCGTCACGCACAGCGGCGTCACGATCGCGCCCCATCTCGGTAAGCTGGTCGCCTCCGAGGTGGTGTGCGGCGAGATGCACCGTGAGCTCGAGACGTTCCGGCCCGACCGATTTTTCCAGCCTGCGGTCGCTCTGCCCGCGGCCTGAGGGCACCATGCCTCCGGTCGGACATCGATGCGACCGGAGCCTCCGATACTCATGGAAAGCAACGACATGGCGGATATCCAGCGTTACCAGTCGAACGAAAAGCTCAGCCGGGTCGTCGTGCATGGCGATATCGCCTATCTCGCCGGCCTGACGGCCGACGACAAGAGCGGCGACACGTATGATCAGAGCCGGAAAATACTGGCCAAGGCGGATGCCCTGCTGAAGAGCGTCGGGACGGACAAGACCCGACTTCTGCTCGGTCAGATATGGCTGCGCGATACCGAAGATTTCGACGCGATGAACCGCGCCTGGATCGAGTGGCTCGACGGTGCGCCGCCGCCCGCGAGGGTGACTGTCGGTGCGCGTTTCGCGCTGCCGGAGATCCTGGTCGAGATGCAGTTCACCTCGGCGATCTGAGCCGCGACGATCCCTTCGATCGAGATGGGACAGCCATGAGTGCCCGCCCTGACCCCGTGAACCAGCTGGCGCCTCGCCACGACTGGCTGCGACGCGCCGACGTCGATCTGCCGGCCGCCGCTCCCGTCGTGACGGTGACGGTGGACGGCGAGCCGCTGCAGCTGCGCGAGGGCGACAGCGTGGCCGCCGCGGTGCTTCTCGCCGGGCACAGGGTCTATCGCGCTGCCGTGGTCGGCGAAGCGCCGCGGGCGCCTTTTTGCATGATGGGCGTCTGCTTCGAGTGCCTTGTGGAGATCGACGGCGTTCCGAACCGCCAGGGGTGCCTTATCCCGGTGCGGAGCGGATTGCGGATCGTCCGCCAGCTGGGGCTCCCCGTGGACATGGCGATAACAGGATGACCGAGGCCGTCGACGTCGTCGTCGTCGGTGCCGGTCCGGCAGGGATTGCGGCCTCGATGCGGCTGCACGAAGCGGGCCTGCGTGTCGTGGTGCTGGACGAGCGGGCAGGCCCGGGCGGCAATGTCTACGCCGGATCCCTGACCGGGCCGTTCAGCGCCTCGCCCAGGCTGGGGCGGGACTACGCGATGGGAGCACGCGCCGCGCGCGACTTCGCGTCGAGCGGCGTGCCCGTGCGCTACGGCTCGAGCATCTCCCGCATAGACGGGGAGGCGATCTCCTATCTGCGCGACGGCGCGCTGGCGCGCATCTCGGCGAGGCGGCTGATCCTCGCAACGGGGGCGATCGAGCGGCCGATGGCCTTTCCGGGCTGGCAGCTCCCGGGCGTGATGGGAGCAGGAGCGTTCCAACTCCTGATGAAGCAGTCGGGCGTGGTGCCGGCGCGGGACTATGTGCTGTGCGGCACCGGGCCGCTGGTGCTGCTGATGGCCTGCCAGCTGCTGGCGCTCGGCTCGCGCCCGGCGGCCATTCTCGATACCAACGCGACGCGCTCGCCGGCCCGCACCGCGCTCGCCCACCTGCCGGCGATCTCGCGGAGCACCCGATCGGTGGCCAAGGGATTGGGCTACATGGCCCGGATCCGGCAGGCGGGCGTGCCGGTCATCGCCGACGTCGTGGGACTTGCCGCCATCGGTTCGGACACCGTCGAGACGCTGCACTACACGAGGCGCGACGGCAGCTCCGGCACGATCGCGGCCGGCCTGGTGCTTTGCCACGAAGGTGTCATTCCGAATACGCAGCTGACCCTCGCGCTCGGGTGTCGGCACGTCTGGGACGCGGCGCCGTCCTGCATGGTCCCGGTGACCGACGAGTTTGGCGAAAGCTCGCGCAAGGGCACCTTCGTGGTCGGCGACGCCGCGGGCATTCTGGGCGCGGCAGCCGCGCCCCATTCGGGAACGCTCGCCGCCGCCCGGATCGCGGACGAGCTCGCGCCCGGCCGGGCGCGGCACGAATCCGGCGCGGCGAGAGCCGCGCTCGCTTGGGAGAAGGCGTTCCGCGCCTTTCTCGATCTCGCCTATCGGCCCGGCATCGCCCTCGAGGCGCCGATCGCCGACGGGACCATGATCTGCCGCTGCGAAGAGGTGACCGCAGGCACGCTGCGCCAAGCCGTGCGCGACGGCGCCCAGGGACCGGCGCAGGCGAAGGTGTTCACCCGCTGCGGCATGGGACTTTGTCAGGGCCGGATGTGCGGCAGCACGGTCAACCGCATCATCGCCGAGGAGACGCGCCGCAGCCGCGAAGACGTCGGCAGCTATCACGTCCGCTTCCCGCTGAAGCCGCTATCGCTGATGGACCTGGCCAATGGCCCGCATCCCGAGGAGGTTCTTCATGAAACCTCGGCATGAGGCGGAGATCGCCGTGATCGGCGGCGGCACGGTGGCGCTGTCGGTCGCGACCGGGCTGCGGCGGCTGGGGCGCAGGACGATCGTGATCGACGAGCACGACGATGCGATCCGGGCCAGCCGCGGGAACTTCGGCCTCGTCTGGGTGCAGGGCAAGGGCGACATGCTCGCCGCCTACACGCCCTGGGCCATGGGCGCGGTCGACCTCTGGCCGAGCCTCGCCGAATGGCTGCGCGAAACCACCGGCATCGATGTCGGCCTCGAGCAGCCGGGCGGGCTCTATTTGTGCCGCACGGAGGCCGAGCTCGAGGCGCGGGCGGCCAAGATGCGGGTGGTTGCCGGCAATTATGCCGGAACCTACGACTACGCGATGCTCGACAATCGCGGCCTGCGCGATCTTGTGCCCCGGATCGGCTCCGAGGTCGCGGGCGGAAGCTACTCGCGCTATGACGGACAGGCCGATCCGCTGCGGCTGTTTCACGCGCTGCACCGCGCCTTCAGGGAACTCGGCGGCGACTATCTGGCGGGCGCCGGGGTCACCGACATCGCCGCGACCGCGACCGGGTTTCGGCTCGAGACCGCCCGGTCGGAGATCGTCGCCGCGCGCATCGTGCTGGCCAGCGGGCTCGGCAATGCCACGCTCGGCCGGTTGCTCGGGGTCGAGATCCCGGTCAAGCCGGTGCGCGGACAGATCCTCGTCACCGAACGGGTGCCAAAAATGTTCGGCGTGGTGATGGAACAGGTGCGCCACACGCCGGACGGGACGATGATGATCGGCGGCAGCTGGGAGGAGGATTCCGGCTTCAACACGGCGACGAGCTACGACGTGACCCGCAGGATCGCGAGCGATGCGCTGGCGTTCTTCCCGTTCCTGCGGGGCGTCCATGTCGTCCGCAGCTGGGGCGCCCTGCGGATCATCTCGCCGGATGCGAGCCCGATCTACGACGAGGTCGCGCCGGGCGCCTTCCTCGTGACGTGCCACAGCGGCGTGTCGCTCGCGGCGGTGCACATGCAGACGGTCGCAGAATGGGTGGACCGGGGCCGCATTCCCGCGGCGATGAGCGCCTTCGGGCTGCAGCGCTTTCAGAAGTCGCCCGGAGCCCGAGCGTGAGCGCGCTCGACGCCGGCATATCGCAGGTCCCTGCGAGGCGGCGCGGGCGGCTCGCAACGGGCCTTCCGATGGAAGCGCCCGCCGCGGGCGGCGACTGAGAACGGAAGCGGGACACGATGCAGCTTGCTTCCATCGGCATGTTCACTCTGCGCCGCCTCGTTCAAGCGATCCCGATCGTCATCGGGGTCGCGGCGATCAATTTCATGATCGTCAATCTCGCGCCCGGCGACATGGCCGATGTCCTCGCCGGCGAGGCCGGCGCCGCGTCGCCGGAATTCATGGCGGAGCTGCGCGCCAAGTACGGGCTCGACCAGCCCTTCATCGTCCGCTTCGGCCTGTACATGGCGAACATCCTGCAATTCGAACTCGGCCATTCCTTTCGCTACGGCGTACCGGTCGTGCAATTGCTGCTGACGCATCTGTGGCCGACGGTGCTGCTGATGACGACGTCCATCCTGATCGCCTTCGGATCGGGCGTGTTCCTCGGCGTGCTGGCGGCGCGCACGGTCAACCGCTGGCCCGACTACCTGATCTCCGTCGCCTCGCTCATCGCCTATGCGACGCCGGTCTTCTGGCTCGGGCTGATGATGGTGGTGCTCTTCTCGGTGAATCTCGGCTGGCTGCCGTCGAGCGGCATGGAAAACATCGCCGCCGGCTACACGGGATTGCGACGCGCCGCGGACATCGGGCTGCATCTCATCATGCCGGCGACGATCCTCGGCCTCTACCTCACGGCCTTCTACGTCCGGCTGATGCGTGCCTCGATGCTCGACGTCGCCGACCAGGACTTCGTCACCACGGCGCGCTCCAAGGGCCTCACCGAGGGCGCCATCGCCTACCGGCACGTGCTGCGCAACGCCATCCTGCCGTTGGTGACCATGCTCGGCCTGCAGATCGGCGCCATGCTGGGCGGCGCCGTGCTCGTCGAGACCGTCTTCGCCTGGCCCGGGCTTGGCCGCCTCGCCTATACGGCGGTCTTCCAGCGAGATCTCAACCTTCTGCTCGGCCTGCTCTTCTTCTGCTCGCTCATGGTGATCGCGATCAACATCCTCACCGAGATCGCCTACCGCGTCATCGATCCGAGGATCGCGGCGCGATGACGACGTCGAAAAACGGCTTCCTGCGCCGCTTCCTTCGGCACCGGACGGCGGTCGCCGGCTTCGCCCTGCTGCTGCTGGTCCTCGCGATGGCCGTCTCCGCCTCGTTCCTCTACCCGCAGGGCCCGTGGAAGCTTGTCGGCCGACCGCTGCTGTGGCCGAGCGAGAACCCGCGATTCCCGCTCGGAACGGACGTTCTGGGACGCGACCTGCTGGCCGCGATCCTGTTCGGCGCAAAAGTCTCGCTGACCATCGGCCTCGCCGCGACGCTGTGCGCGACCATCGTCGGCACGATCGTCGGCGCCACGGCCGGCTATTTCGGCGGCGCGGTCGATCGGATCATGATGGGCGTGACCGAGGTGTTCCAGACCATCCCGCCCTTCGTGCTGGCCGTCGTCGTGGTGGCCGCGTTCAAGCCCTCGCTGTTCTCGATCGTGACCGCGATCAGCCTCGTCTCGTGGCCGCCGCTCGCGCGCCTCGTGCGCGGGCAGTTCATGCAGCTCATGCCGAGCGAGTTCGTCCAGGCGGCGACGCTGATGGGCATGTCGGACGCCCGCATCATCCTGACGCAGCTGCTGCCGAACGCGCTGACGCCGATCGTCGTCTCCGCCTCGCTGATGATCGCCTCCGCCATCCTGCTCGAGGCGGGGCTGTCGTTCCTCGGCCTCGGCGACCCGAACGTGATGAGCTGGGGCTACATCATCGCCAGCGGCCGCGAGGTTCTGCGGACCGACTGGTACATCACGGCGCTCCCGGGCCTCGCCATCCTGACGTCGGTGCTGGCGATCAACCTCGTCGGCGAAGGGCTGAACGACGCCCTCAACCCGCGATCGCGCAATCGATGAGCCCGGTCCTCGACATTCGCGGCCTCGAGATCCGGCTGCGCGGCACATCGAATCCGGTCGTCGACGGGCTCGACCTGTCGATCGAGCGCGGTGAGATCATGGCGCTGGTCGGCGAGTCCGGCTCCGGCAAGACGATGACGGCTTTCTCGATCCTCGACCTCTTGCCGCACGCCGTGGAGATCGCCGGCGGCTCGATCCGGCTCGGCGACACCGACGTGCTCTCGCTCCCCAAGGAAGCGCTCCGGGCTCTCCGCGGCAACAAGGCGGCACTGGTGTTCCAGGAGCCGATGACCTCGCTCAACCCGCTGATGACCATCGAGCGGCAGATCGCCGAGATGATGCAGACGCACGGCGCCTATTCCGGCCGGGAGCTTCGGGAGCGCGTGGTGCAATTGCTGGAGCTCGTCCGGATGCCGGATGCGCGGCGTCGGGCGAAGGAATATCCGCACCATCTGTCCGGCGGGCTGCGGCAGAGGGTGATGATCGCGATGGCGCTTGCCTGCGAGCCGGAGCTTTTGATCGCCGACGAGCCGACCACCGCGCTCGACGTGACCATCCAGGCCCAGATCCTGAAGCTGCTGCTCGACCTTCGCGACCGGACCGGCATGGCGGTGCTATTGATCACCCACGATCTCGGTGTGGTCTCGGAGGTCGCGGACCGCGTGGCGGTGATGTATGGCGGCCGGATCGTCGAGCTGGCGACGGTCGACACGCTCTTCAGCGCGCCGAGGCATCCCTATACGCGCGGCCTCCTCGCCTGCCTGCCCGAGTCGCACGCGACGGGCGCCGAACGGCTGCAGGAGATCCCCGGCCTGCCGCCCCGGCCGGGCGAGATTCGCAGCGGCTGCGCCTTCGCGCCGCGCTGTCCGCGTGCGCTGGAGAGGTGCACGACGATCGCCCCGCGGTTCGAGCCGCTGTCGGACAGCCTCGTCGCATGCCACAATCCCTGGACGGGCCAATGAGCGAGATTCTCGTCGAAGTGAGGGGGCTGCGGAAGTCCTTCTCGACGCGCTCGGGCCTGCTGACCGCGGTCGCCGGGGCGGACCTCGAGATCCGCCGCGGCGAGACGCTCGCGCTCGCCGGGGAATCCGGCTGCGGCAAGTCCACCTTCGGGCGGCTGATCGCCGGCCTGATCCGGCCGGACGCCGGCACCGTCAAGATGTCCGGCGCCGAGATCTCCGGCCTGTCGCGCCGGCAGATGCGGCCCTGGCGCCGGAAGATCCAGATGATCTTCCAGGACCCGTTCTCCTCGCTCAACCCGCGGGCGACCGTGGGGCGCATCCTCGAGGAGCCGCTGATCGTGCACGGGCTCGGCGACCGACGGGCGCGCCGCGCGGCGGTCGGCGAGATGATGGAGCGCGTGGGCCTGCGCCCGGAGGCGGCCGGCCGCTATCCGCACGAGTTCTCCGGCGGCCAGCGCCAGCGGATCGGCATCGCCCGCGCGCTGATGCTGAAGCCGGAGCTGATCATCTGCGACGAGCCGGTCTCGGCGCTCGACGTCTCGGTCCGGGCGCAGATTCTGAACCTGCTCGCCGATCTGCAGGCCGAGATGGGGCTGTCCTACCTGTTCATATCGCACGACCTGTCGGTGGTTCAGCATCTCGCCGACCGGGTCGCGGTCATGTATCTCGGCAAGCTGGTCGAGCTCGGCGACCGGGCGAGCTTCTGGGCCACGCCGCGGCATCCCTACACACGAGCCCTCATTGCGGCGCGCCCGAGCCCGGGCGCAGGGCACAGGCTGCGCGACAAGGATATCCTCGAGGGCGAGATGCCGAGCCCTATCGGTACTCGCACGGGATGCGACTTCCGCAGCCGCTGCCGCTTCGCCTTCGCTTCCTGTGCGGACAACGTGCCCGAGCTGTTGCCGATCGAGCCGCGCCACGAGGTCGCCTGCCATCTCGGCAGGGCCTGATCGCGCGTCAGGACCTCGTCCGCGAATCCCTCTCAGCCGCGAGCGAGGAAATGGGCGACGGCGAACAACCGGGCATCTTGTCCCGGCAGGGCGGCAAGCTGCAGGGAGGCCGGCAGATCGTTCGCAACCGCGACCGGCATCGCCAGCGCCGGCATGGCCAGCATGTTCGCCCAGCGGCGGAAAGCCCCTCCGGCAGGCCCCCACGCAACCCATTGCCCATTCACGGACGTCAACTCGTCGCTCAGCCGTGGCGCGAGGCCCGGGCTGGTCGGGACGGCGAGGGCATCGACCCCGGCCATCCAATCGGCGAGGCGCGCCCTGAACCTCTCTCGCACCGCGAGCGCCTCTCGGTACCTCGCCGCGTCGACGCGCATGCAATCGTCGAGGAACGCGCGCGCCGCCTCGCCCACGAGATCGGGCCGGGCGCGGACCCGTTCCCCATAGATCGCGCCGACCTCGTGCATGAGGACGGCGAGGCCGGCATCGACGAGGGCCTCGCGCCCGTCGAACGGGAGCTCGATCACCTCGATCCCCGGCCGGTCGAGCCAGCGCTCGATCGCTTTCGCCACGCGTCCGTCGACAGCGGCGCCCGTCAGATCGGGGCAGAGTGCGATCCTGGCGCCGGCGACCGGCGCACAAGCGGGCAATGTCCGGCCCGAAAGCGCTTCCGTCACGAGCGCCGTATCTCGGACGCAGCGTGCCAGCACCCCGACGCAGTCGAACGTCGGCGCCACGTCGTGAACGCCCGTCGTGTCGATCAGCCCGTTCGTCGGCTTGAAGCCGTAGAGCCCGGTCGCCGCGGCGGGAGAGCGGTTGGAGCCGCCGCTGTCGGTCCCGACCGCCGCGTAGCAGAAGCCGGCCGCAACCGCGGCCGCCGCGCCGCTGCTGGTCCCCCCGGTGCCGCACCCCTCGTCCAACGGGTTGACCACCTTGCCGAACCACGGATTCGCGGCTCCGCCGACGCAGAGCTCGTGCATGTTGGTCTTGCCGATGATGATGGCGCCTTGCGCCCGCAGATCGGCGATGCAGCGCGCTGTCTGCCGCGCCGGAGCATCGCCGAGCAGGCGCGAGCCGAGCGTCGTCGGCCATCCCTCGACGTCGACATTGTCCTTGAGAGCGATCGGTATCCCGTGCAGCGGTCCGCGATGGTCGCCGGCCCGTATCTCGGCCTCCGCGCGCGCGGCGTCGTCCAGCACGCGCTTCTCGTCGACGAAGATCATCGCGCGAAGCCGCGCATTGTCTCGCCTGATCCGGTCGAGGCACTCCTCGGCGAGGGTCACGGGAGACAGGCCGGCGGCGACCTTCTCGCTGATCTGCGCGATCGTCTCGCCGCCGCGCGCGCGATGCTTCATCATCCGTCTCGTCGGTTCGTCCGTCTCGGGCGTCCTGCCGGCGACCGCTGCCACACGGGCGCCGGCGACGTCATACCGCGCGCCGCGGCCATCCGGATAATGAGCGCCGGCATGCAGCGGGCGTCCCTTGGTCATACCGGTCGCGTCTGCTCCGCCGCCCCGGCGACGAACGCCCGGCACATTCCGCGTGCGCCGACTTCATAACCCTGGGGCACGCGCTTCTCGAAAGAGGTGCTTAGACAGGTTTTGGGGGCGGAAATAGCATTCGCCGAAAGCACACACACCGGAGAATGCGAATGAAGGCTTTCGCCCGTAGAGCCCTGCCCATCCGCCTCGCATTCGGCACTCTGGCGGCGGCGGCCATGCTGCTCGGCGCCGCCGGCGCCGGCGCCGAGCCGAAACGCGGCGGCATGGTCACGGCCGTCGTCCACCCGGATCCCGCCTTCCTCGTCACCGCCCACAACCCGATCGGCGGCGCGCTCGACATATCGAGCAAGCTCTTCGAGGGGCTCGCGACCTACGACATCGACATGAACCTCAAGCCGGCATTGGCCGAGAGCTGGGAGGTCTCCCCGGACGGGCTCTCGGTGACGTTTCACCTGCGCAAGGATGTGCGCTGGCACGACGGCAAGCCGTTCACATCCAAGGATGTGGCCTTCACCACCAACAAGATCTGGAAGGTGATGCACCCCCGCAACCGCGTCGTGATGTCGAAAGTCACCGCGGTCGAGACGCCCGACGACCACACCGTCGTCTTCCGCCTCTCCTCGCCGGCGCCCTACCTGCTCTCCGTGATGAACGGGAACGAGAGTCAGGTGGTGCCGCAGCATGTCTACGACGGCACGGATGTCGGGGCGAAGCTCGTCTCGGAGCGTCCGGTCGGCACGGGCCCGTTCAAGCTGAAGGAGTGGCGGCGCGGCGAGGCGATCGTGCTCGAGCGCAACCCAGATTACTGGCAGAAGGGGAAGCCCTATCTCGACGGCATGATCTACCGGGTCATTCCCGACGAGTCGGCGCGCGCGGCCGCCTTCGAGGCCGGCGAGATCCAATACGGCGTGTTCGGCCCGGTCAATCCGTGCACTGCGCAACGGCTGGCCAAGAGCAAGACCCTCGGCGTCGAGACGAAAGGCTACCAGTTCTTCGGCTCGCGCTTCATCATGGAAGTGAACACCCGCAAGCCGTATCTCGCCGACCGGCGCGTCCGACAGGCGATCGCGCATGCCGTCGACACCGACTTCATCCTCGACAACGTCTTCTGCGGCTACGGGGTGAAGTCCACCGGGCCGGTTCCCGTCGAGCTGAAGGCGTTCTACACGCCCGACGTGCCGTCCTATCCGCATGATCCGAAGAAGGCCGAGAAGCTGCTCGACGAGGCCGGCTTCCCGCGCGGTCCCGACGGTGTGCGGTTCAAGATCACGCACGACCCGCTGCCGTTCGGCGCCGTCTACACGCGGGCGGCCGAGGTCGTGAAGCAGAACTTGGCCGATGTCGGTATCCAGGTCGAGATCCGCGCCCAGGACACGCCGACCTGGCTGCGCCGCCTCTACACCGACTATGATTTCGACCTGACCAGCAACACGCCCTCGGCCTTGCCCGATCCGACGCTCGGCATCCAGCGGGTCTACTGGTCCAAGAACATCATCAAGGGCGCGCCGTTCAGCAACGGCTCGGGCTATTCCAATCCGGAGATGGACAAGGTGCTCGAGGACGCTGCCAACGAGCCGGACCAGGAGAAGCGCAAGCAGCTCTTCTACCGCATGCAAGAGATCGCCCAGACCGACCTGCCGGTGATCGACCTCTTCGTGCTGCAGCGGACCACCGTCTACGACAAGAAACTCAAGAACCACACGATGCAGGCGGACGGCTACACCAACTTCGCCGACGCCTATCTGGAGAAGTGAGGCGGCCTGCGCGCCCGTTGCCGCGGATGGTTCCTCGATCGATCGCGGTCGGATGGCCGTCGCCCGAAGGGGCGGCGGCGGCTCCGTTCCATGCCGTCTACGATCTGCCGAGGGCCATGACGCCCGCGTCCACCTCGTTCATGAAGCTTCTCGTCGTCTGGATCAAATGTTCGACGAACCTGTCCGCGGCGGCGGACGCGATCACGCCCCACGGCCTGTAGACGCTGAGGTTGAGATCGAGGTGCGGCCGGAAATCCCGGATCTCGATCGGCAGGTCCCGGGCCATCCAGGCCGAGAGGCGGTCGACGACGGCGACGCCGGCCCCGCAGGCGACGAGGCCGAGGCAGGCACTCGACAGGCTCGCCTCCACTCTCACGAGGCGTCTCACGCCGCGCTCCTCGCACAGCGCGTCGAGCTGTCGGCGCAT
The DNA here is from genome assembly GCA_023430145.1 of Pseudomonadota bacterium. Taxonomy (GTDB): domain Bacteria; phylum Pseudomonadota; class Alphaproteobacteria; order Rhizobiales; family Methylopilaceae; genus JAEZCD01. Next base: position 4,880 of record JAEZCD010000053.1, on the reverse strand, counting down.
GGGATCGCCCGAGCCCATCGAGATGAAGTCGATGCCGTCGAGGTCGTCGACCTGGATCGTCTCGAGCTGCGACAGCTTGTGGCCGGCCGGCATGACGCACACCGGCGGCGTCGCCGTCAGCGCCCGTCTGACCACGGAGGGGGGCTCCTCCATCGAGGTGACGCCGATGCCGATGTCGAGCTGGTTGCGGCTCGCCCTCTGCACCACGGTCACCGAGCTGCGAATGTCGAGCGCGATCGAGACGGTGGGGTGCTGCCTCGAGAAGCCGGTGATGATGGACGGCAGCAGCGTGAGGCCGAAGGCCGGCAGCGCACAGACGCTGAGCCGACTTCCGCGGAGCTCCCGAATGTCCTTGGCCGCGCGGGATATGCCGCGCGCCGATTCGAACACGCGCCGCACCTCGGCATAGAGCATGTGCGCCTCGGGCGTCGGGATCAGCCGCTGCCGGCTCTTCCTGAACAGCTGAAATCCCGCCTTCTCGGCGAGCTGATGCAGCATCTTGCTGACGGCGGGCTGGGTGATGTCGAGCGCGTCGGCCGCCTTCGTGGTCGTACCGTGCAGCATCACAGAGGCGAAAACCTCGATCTCCCGCGGCGTGAACTCCGCATCCTTCGCCGCCGCGCCGGCTTTCCTGCTCGCCATCGTCCCGTCCTCGACGCTCGTCCGCCTATCGCGGCGGCTCGGCGACCGAAACTCCGTACAGATCCCTCAGCGCCGCCGTGAGAGCCTCCCAGCTCGGGCTGATCCGCGGCACCGCATCGGCGGCCACGAAGGGATCCTTGAAGCCCGCCGATGTCTGGATTGCAACGATCGGGCCGTCGAACCGCTCGCCCGCAGCCTTCGCCTTGCGCACCGCGGCGAGCGCGGCGGCGCTCGAGAATTCGGGCCACAGCCCGGCGGCGCCCGATGCCGCCTTCGCCTCTGCGACCTCCTCGTCGGACACGACGAGCGCGAGGCCGTTGCTGTTGTTGATCGCGGCGATGCCGCGAAAGCTGCTCACTGTGCAGGCGATCGCGACGGCTCGGGTGGGACTCGGATCGACGCGCGCGAGCGGTTGCTGGGCCGCGACCGCTCGCGCCAGCGGCCCGCGGGCGGCCGGCTCGCAGGCGACCATTCGCGGCACCGAGGCGATCAGGCCGAGCCGCCGCAGCTCGTCGAACCCCTTGCAGACGCCGAAGAGAAGCTCGGCATAGCCGGTCGGCACGAACACGGCGGCGGGTGCCCGCCGGCCGAGCTGGATGAAGAGCTCGTAGGCGATCGTCTTGTAGCCCTCCGGACCGAATGGATGTCCCGTGTGGGTATCGGTGATGCTGCTCACGGGGACGAATCCCGTTTCGTCGACGACGCGCTTCAGCAGGCCGAGACGCTCCTGCACGGGCACGCCGACGACGGCCGCGCCATAGGCACGCATGAAAGCCTGTGCGCTCCGGCTCGCCGCCTCGTCGGTGATGAGGATGCAAGGCAGTCCCGCCCGCGCCGCGTAGGCCGAGGCGGAGGCGCCGTGATTTCCGGACGAGGCGACCGCGATGCCGGGAGCGCCCGAGCCGACCGCACCGCTCACCGTGCACAGGTTCAGCCGATCCTTGTGGCTCCAGGTCGGATTGCGCGACTCGTCCTTGATGAAGAGCTCCGGACAGCCGCTCCAGCGATCGAGCGCGTCCGAGCGCACGAGCGGCGTGCCGCCTTCGCCCATGGAAAGCCCCGGCGCGAGCGGCGGCAGGAGCGGCGCCCAGCGTTCCAGACCCGGCTCGGCCGCCTGGTCGAAGAGGTCCGGGTCGACGCCGTCGAGGTCGAATTCGATCTCGAGCGGATAGTCGAGCCCAATTCTCCGGTCGGCACCTGCTCCCGCCGTGAGCGGCGGCCAAAGCGGAAAGGTCCTGCCATCCGGACCCAGAGATCGCTGGGCGCGGGCGAGCGTGGGAGAGCGAGCCGTCCACTCCGGGGACACGGAGACGGCGAAAGTCGCGGCGGCACCGTGGCGCTCCGTCGCTGCTGAAACTCCGTCCCCAGTCCGCGAGAAACTGTTCACCGCCTCTCCTCGATCGTTAGACGGGGATGCATCCCCGCTCGGGAAAGTCTATACGAACTGGAGGTGTGGGGAAGCGGGGCCGGGCGCCGCCGGCGCCATTCCTCGCCGAAGATGAGCGCCCGCCGGCAAATGAGCATGACATCTCTGGGATTCGTGCAATCCGAACCCGGCCGATCGCTGTCGATCGGCGCGGTGGCCGAATAACATGACGCTGGACATCCCCACGCCCAACTCCGTCCCGCTCCACGAGCGGATCTTTCGGGACATGGAGGAGGAGATCCTCTCGGGACGACTGAGTCCCGGGCGAACGATTCCGTCCGAAGCCGATCTCATGGCGCGATATGACTGCTCGCGGATGACGGTCTACAAGGCAATGTCGAGACTCTCGACGCGCGGATTGATCGTCCGCAAGCGGGGCTTCGGCTCGGTCGTTTCCAAGCCGCAGGTCGAACATGCGGTGCTCGAGATCCACGACTTCATCAAAGAGGCGGAACGGCACGGCCATCTCTACGAGTACGAGCTCCTCAACCGCGAGATATCGGCGATCACGCCGGCGGAGGCGCGGCGTCTGCAACTTCCTCCGACCATCAGCGTCTTACGCCTGCGGTGTCTTCATCGGATCAACAATCTCCCGATCGCGATCGAGAGCCGACTGATCAACCTTCTCGCGGTGCCGCAGGCGGCCGACGAGCCTTTCGACACGGTTCCACCCGGCACCTGGCTTCTGCAGAAAGTGCCGTGGACGGAGGCCGAGCACTCCATTCGTGCATCCTCGGCCGACAGGAATACCGCCCGTCTCCTGGAGCTCGCGCCGTCGGCCGCGTGTCTCGTCCTGAACCGGGTGACCTGGCATCTCGGTGTACCGGTGACCGATGTACAACTCACGCATGCCGGCGAGCGGTACCAGCTCGTAGGCACGCTGCAGCCCGCATCGTCCAGCAGCCTCGGCAAGGAGCCGACGCGAGGATTCAGCACGCGGCGCTGAATATTTGCGCAGGATGCTCGATCCGGCGGCGTTCGCGGGCGCAAGCTCGGCGAACACTGGGAGCGGCAGCCTGCCGCTGCATTACTGGCATCCTGCATGGCACCGGTTGCGTTCGGCGGTGGAAGATTAGAACGCCCGAAAATTTCGCTTTACGAGCGCCTCGAGTGGGGAAAGTATAGACAAACTGCGGTCCTGACCCGACTGCCGGTCGAGGCTGGCGCAGCAGCTCGAAAGCCAACGGAGGGTGCCGTGAGAATCTCTCGCAGGGCGTTGCTAGTCGGAGTCTCCGTGCTTGGCGGAGCTCTCGCTTTCGGTGCGGTCGGGCAGAACGCGCTCGCCGCCGAGTTGGACGGGGTTCTGCGCCTGCCGCTGGCTCGCCCGGCGGGCAATCTCGATCCGCAGCGGTATGTCGGCGTCTTCGCCGTCCAGGACATGATCTTCGAGCCGTTGGTCGAGTACAAGCGTGGCGGCAAGCTGGTTCCGGGGCTCGCCGAGTCCTGGACGGTCTCCGAAGACGGCAAGAAGATCACGTTCAAGCTTCGGCCGAACGTCACCTTCACGGACGGGACGTCGTGGGACGCGGATGCCGCCATCTGGAATCTCGAGCGCTGGGCGCCGAAGTCCAACTACAACTGGCTGCGCATCTCGGCGAACTGGGACAAGGTCGAGAAGATCGACCCGATGACGATCGCCATCCACCTCAAGGAGCCGACGCCGACGGCGTTCGTCGAGCTGTCCTATGTCCGGCCGGTCCGCTTCCTGAGCCCCAAAGCGGTCGGCCCCGATGGTGCCTACAAGGACCCGGTGGGCACCGGCCCCTGGATGATCAAGAGCGACAAGCCGGAGGGCACGACGCTCGTCCCCAATCCGAACTACTGGGTCGAGAAGCCGACGCTGAAGCAGCTCGAGCTCGTCGTCATCCCCGACGCCCGCAGCCGCATGTCGGCACTGCGCGGCGGCGACATCGATGCCACCGGCGGCAGCCTCATCGCCAATGTGAGCCCGCCGGACGCCAAGACCTTGGCCTCTGCCGGCGTCAAGGTCGTCACCGATACGGGCACCGACACGATGATCCTCGGCTTCAATCCAAAGCGGCCGATGTTCCAGGACGCTCGCGTCCGTGAAGCCTTCAACCTGCTCATCGACCGCAAGGGCATCGCCAACGCGTTGCTGCTCGGCTACGCGACGCCGACGATGAACCTCTACCCGGAGGTGATCGCCTATTCCGGCAAGCGCTACGACGTGCCGGACCGCAATCTCGAGCGGGCGAAGAAGCTGCTCGACGAAGCGGGCTGGAAGGGCGACAGCGGCACGCGCATGAAGGACGGCAAACCGCTGAAGGTCGAGCTCGTCATCTCCGAGGACGCGGTGGCCGGCTCGCGAGCGCTCGGCGAAGTGCTGCAGAACATGTTCTCCGAAGCCGGCATCGACCTGTCGCTGCGCAATGTCGACCACGCCGTGCGGCACGGCGACATCCCGCAGTTCAACTACGACATCTCGCTCTTCGTGACGAACGGCGCTCCCTACGATCCGTTCAACACGCTCGTCCAGGGCTTCCTCAGCACATTGCCGCCGGGGACCGACGGCAAGATCTTCCTCGACGAGAAATTCGACCCGCTCGTGCTGGCGGCGGTCGGAGCGGCGGAGAAGGACCGTCCGGAGAAATTCCAGGCGGCCTATGACTGGCTGCACGACAACTGGGCGATGGCGCCGATCTACCACACCAAGCGCGTCTGGGCGCATGGCGACCGGGTGAAGGCCTTCACCATCCCGGCGACCGAATACGAGATGCCGCTCGAGGGCCTGCAGCTGAAGTAGCCGATCTCGACCGCCCGGGGCGGGCTCCCATGCCCTCCCGGGGGGGTG
>JAEZCD010000405.1 GCA_023430145.1 Pseudomonadota bacterium | reverse complement strand
CTCCCACGAGGGGAGAGGGAAGAAAGCCTCACCCCGCCTCGGCGAACCGCCGGTCGTAGGCCAGCACCGCGTCGAGCAGCACCTGCGCGCCGGCGGCGCATTGGTCGGGGCTCGTCTCCTCGGCCTCGTTGTGGCTGATGCCGTCCTTGCAGGGCACGAAGATCATGCTCGCCGGCGCCACTTTTGCGACATAGGCCGCATCGTGCCCGGGGCCGGACAGCATGCGGCGGGCGGAAAAGCCGTTCTTGGCCGCCGCCTCCGCCACGCAGGCGATGCAGTCCACATCGAATTCCACGCGCGGCGAGGACCAGAGCAGATCGAAGGCGATCTCGACCCCGCGCTCGGCGGCGACCTTTTCCACCGCGGCCCGCATGTCGGCCTCCATGGCGTCGATCGCGGCAGCCTCGGGGTGCCGGAAGTCGATGCTGAAAAACACCTCGCCGGGGATGACGTTGCGCGAGTTCGGCGCCGATTCGATGAGGCCGACCGTGCCGACGCCGCCCGGCTGCCGGCGCGCGGCGGCGTCGACCGCCTGGATGAGCTGCGCGGCGGCCAGCAGCGCGTCCTTGCGAATGCCCATCGGCGTCGAGCCGCTGTGCTGCTCCCGCCCGGTCACCTTCACGTCGTACCAGCGGATCGCCTGCACGCCCTCGACGATGCCGATCTCGAGGCCCTCGGCCTCGAGTATCGGCCCCTGCTCGATGTGCAGCTCGAACAGCGCGCCGATCGGCACCGATCCGGCCTTCGCCTGCCCGCGATAGCCGATCGCCTCCAGCGCCTCGCCGAATTTCTGTCCCGTCCGATCCTCGCGGGAATCGGCGAAGGCGCGGTCGAAGAGGCCGGCATAGACGCCGGAGCCGAGCATCGCCGGCGCGAAGCGGGCGCCCTCCTCGTTGGTCCAGTTGACGAGCAGGATCGGCGCGTTGGTCTCCACTTCGAGGTCGGCGAGGGTGCGCAGCGCCTCGAGCCCGGCCAGCACGCCGAGGACGCCGTCGAACTTTCCCCCCGTCGGCTGCGTGTCGAGATGGCTGCCCATGGCGATCGGCAGGAGGTCGCTGCGGCGGCCGGGCCGGAGCGCGAACATGTTGCCGACCTCGTCGACCGTCACCGTGCAGCCGAGCGCCTCGACTTGCGCGCGGAACCAGTCGCGCACGCGCCGGTCCTCGTCGGTGAGGGTGAGGCGCCTTATGCCGCCCTTAGGTGTGCCGCCGATGCCGGCGGTCATCATCAGGCTGCCCCAGAGTCGCTTCGGATCGATGGCGAGGTTCGCGAGAGGGGCGTTCATGGGGTGACGGCGTCCCGCTCCACGGGCCGCGGCGCGTTTAGCTCACGCCAGGTGGCGTCGGCGACGTGCACGGCGGCGAACGGGTCGCGCTCGAGATATTTTCCGTCGCCGCGCTTGGCACGCAGGTCGCCGTCGATGTAGCCGATGCGGCCGCCCGAAAGCGTCACGCGCGGCACGCCGCGGCACCGAAACCCCTCGAAGACGTTGTAGTCGATGGCGCTCGCCTGGGTCTTGGCGGTGATCGTCTTGGTCGCCTCCGGGTCGAGAATGACGATGTCGGCGTCCGCGCCCGGCCGCACGGCGCCCTTCCTCGGATAGATGTTGAGGATGCGGGCGATGTTGGTCGAGGTCGCCGCGACGAATTCCTGCCGCGTCAGCCGGCCGGTCTGCACGCCGGTGGTCCAGAGCACTTCCAACCGGTTCTCGAGCCCGCCGGTGCCGTTCGGGATCTTCGTGAAATCGTCGCGGCCGAGCCGCTTCTGCTCGGTGGTGAAGGCGCAATGGTCGGTGGCGACGACGTGCAGCGTTCCGCCCTGCAGCCCGGCCCAGAGGCTCGCCTGGTGCTCCTTGGAGCGGAACGGCGGCGACATCACCCGCCGCGCGGCGTGGTCCCAGTCCGGGTGGGCGTATTCGCTCTCGTCGAGCACGAGATGCTGCACGAGCGGCTCGCCGAACACGCGCTGGCCGGCGGCGCGGGCTCTGGCGATCGCCTCGTGCGCCTCGCGGCTGGAGACGTGCACGACATAGAGCGGGCAGCCGGCCATGTCGGCGATCATGATCGCCCGGTTCGTCGCCTCCGCCTCGACATGCACCGGCCGCGAGAAGGCGTGCGCCTCCGGCCCGCGCATGCCCTTCGCGAGGCACTGGTGCTGCAGATGCAGGATGACGTCGCCGTTCTCGGCGTGCACGAGCGGCAGCGCCCCGAGCGCGGCGCAGCGCGAGAACGACTGGAACATCTCCTCGTCGTTCACCATCAGCGAGCCCTTGTAGGCCATGAAGTGCTTGAAGCTGTTGATGCCGTAGGTCTTCGTGCAGACCTCCATCTCGTCGAAGACCTGGCGGTCCCACCAGGTGATGGCCATGTGCAGGCCCCAGTCGGCGACGGCGCCTTCGCCCTTGCGCCGCCAGTCCTGGTAGGCGGCGAGCAGCGACTGGCCGGGCGCCGGCAGGCACATGTCGACGACGAGCGTCGTGCCGCCGACGAGGGCCGCCGTGGTGCCGGTCTCGAAGCTCTCGGCCGTCGTCGTGCCCATGAAGGGCATCTCGAGATGGGTGTGCGGGTCGATGCCGCCCGGCATGACGTAGCAACCGCCGGCGTCGATCACCTCGGTGTCCATCGGGATCTCGAGGTCGAGATCGGGGCCGATGGCGGCGATCACGCCCTCGTTCACGAGCACGTCGGCGCGCTGCTCGTAGTCGTGATTGACCACCGTCCCACCCTTGATCAGCGTCGCCATACGATTTCCGTCCCTCGGTCCTGGTTCCGTTCGCCGGCGGCATGCTCGCCCCGTGCCGGCCCCGCATTGTCGACTGCCCGGGCGGGGGAGGAAAGGGTGATTTGCGGCCGCGGGGGTCCTTCGTCATTGCGAGCGCAGCGAAGCAATCCAGCTTCTCTTGCGGCGCCGCACAGCTGGATTGCTTCGGCTACGCTCCTCGCAATGACGGCGGGGCCCTCACGCGTCTTGGCCTCCTCGACAGCCCGGCCGTCAGCCCGATGTGCACGCCCGTTCCCGGAACGTTCCCCCGGGCCCGCGGCCGCGGTATGATGCGACTCGACCGGAGGAGGCCCATGCTCGGCGAGAGCCCTTTCGCCGATAGCGCAGCAGCGCCGGACCGCGAGCCGCGGCCGCAGCGAAAGGTCATCCATGTCGACATGGACGCCTTCTACGCCTCGGTCGAGCAGCGCGACGATCCGCGCCTGCGCGGAAAGCCGGTGGCGGTCGGCGGCTCGCGCGAGCGCGGCGTCGTCGCGGCGGCGAGCTACGAGGCGCGGCGCTTCGGCGTCCGCTCGGCCATGCCCTCCGTCACCGCGCGGAGGAAGTGCCCGGAGCTGATCTTCGTGCGGCCGCGCTTCGAGGTGTATCGTGCGACCTCGCTGCAGATCCGGGCCATCTTCGCCGAGTACACGCCGCTGATCGAGCCGCTGTCGCTCGACGAGGCCTATCTCGACGTCACCGAGAATCTGAGGGAAATCACCTCTGCCTCGCGCATCGCCGAGGAGATCCGCGCGCGGATTCGCGCCGAGACGGGGCTCACCGCCTCCGCCGGCGTCTCCTACAACAAGTTCCTGGCAAAGCTCGCCTCCGACCAGAACAAGCCCGACGGCCTGTTCGTGATCCGGCCCGGGCAGGGCGAGGCTTTCGTCGCCGCGCTGCCGGTGGGCCGCTTCCACGGCGTCGGCCCCGCCACCGCCGCGCGCATGAAGAAGCTCGGCATCGAGACCGGCGAGGACCTGCGGGCGAAGCCCCTCGCCTTCCTGCAGGCGCATTTCGGCAAGGCCGGGCCCTACTATTTCTGGCTCGCGCGCGGCATCGACGAGCGCCCGGTGTGCGCCGACCGCATCCGCAAATCGGGCGGCGCCGAGAACACGTTCGCGACCGACCTCGCCGACCTCGCCGCCATGCGCGAGGAGCTGCTGCCGCTGGTCGGCAAGGTCTGGGGCTATTGCGAGAAGGGCGGCATCGCCGGCCGGACGGTGACGCTGAAGGTGAAGTTCGCCGACTTCCGGATCATCACCCGCAGCCGCACCTTCGCGGCCCCGGTGCCGGACCGGCAGGACTTCGAGCGCGTGAGCCTCGACCTTCTCGCGGCGATCTTTCCGGTGCCGAAGGGGGTGCGGCTCCTCGGCATCACGCTGTCGCAGCTCGTCGCGGAGGACGCGCCCGAGCCGCAGCTGCGCCTGTCCTTTTGAGCCGCGCCCGGCGGGCGGGCGGGCCTACAGCGCGACCGCCGCCAGCTGCACCAGCGCGGCCGAGACGGCGACCGCTGCCGCCAGGGCGAGCATTCGGAACTGTGCCGCGGAGATCCGCGCCATGTCGGCCTCGCGGGCGCTATCCGAGGCGATGACGGTCGGCTCGGCCCAGCTCTCCGTCTCCGTCATGAGGCGATAGTCGGATGGACGCAGCAAAGCGACATAGGCGAGAACCCCGCTCGTCAGCGCGAGCAGAAGAGCGCCGATTGTCAACGCGGTGACCATCCCATGCTCCTCCTCGATTCGAGGGCAGGCTCGCAGCCTACACAAGTTTCCCCTGCCGTGGTGGACCCGATCGAAGGCCTCGATTAGCGTCGCGCCGGCATTCGGAGACGAGACATGGCGCATTGGCTCTACAAGACCGAGCCGCACAGCTGGTCCTGGGATCAGCAGATCGCCGCCGGCGACAAGGGCACCTTCTGGAGCGGCGTGCGCAATTTCATGGCCCGCGGCTATCTGCAGAAGATGCAGGTCGGCGATCGCGGCTTCTTCTACCATTCGGGGGAGGAGAAGCGGATCCTCGGCATCGTCGAGGTGATCAAGCCCTATTACGCGGACCACACCGACCCGACCGGCAAGTTCGGCATGGTCGACGTCAAGGCCGTCGGACCGCTCGCAAAGCCGGTGACGCTGGCGCAGATCCGCGCCGAGCCGCGGCTCGCCGACATGGTGCTCGTCAGGAACTCGCGCCTGTCGGTGCAGCCGGTGACGGACGCCGAATGGGCGCTCGTCTGCGAGATGGGCGGCGTAGCCGGGTGACCGCCGATCCGCAGAAATTCCTCGAGGAGCATACGCGGCTCGCACCGGTGCCGCTGGTACCGGAGGTGCGCCTGCATCTCGCAGACGCGGCGCTGCCGGTCTGGCATGCGACCGAGAAGGCGCTCGCGGCCGGCGACCTGCCGCCGCCCTTCTGGGCCTTCGCCTGGGTCGGCGGTCAGGCGCTCGCCCGCTATGTCTTCGACCGGCCCGAATGCGTCGCCGGCAAGCGGGTGCTGGATCTCGCCTCGGGCTCCGGCATCGTCGCCATCGCGGCGATGAAGGCGGGCGCCGCGAGCGCGATCGCCGCCGACATCGACCCGTTCGCCCAGGCCGCGATCCGCGCCAACGCCGCCGCCAACGGCGTCGAGGTGACGGTCCGGGCCGAGAACCTCCTCGGCAGCGAGCTGCAGGACATCGACGTCGTGCTGGTCGGCGACTTCTTCTACGACCGGGCGCTCGCCGACCGGGCGACGGCCTGGCTGGCCGGCCTGTCGGCTTCCGGGATCGCGGTGCTGGTCGGCGATCCCGGCCGCGCCTATCTGCCGAAGGAGCAGCTCGGCTTCGTCGCCGCCTACGACGTGCCGACGAGCCTCGAGCTCGAGGACGGCGAGGTCAAGCGGAGCACGGTGTACCGGTTCCAGTGAGGGGGCGGGCGTCGGGGTCAGGCGAGCTCCGGCCGCAAGCTGCGCGCGACGGCAACGGCGGCACGCTGCAGCGTGTCGAGCTGCACACGCTTGCCCCCTGCAGACTCTCGTCATCGCCATACACGCCGACCGGATTACGGACTGGGACAGCTTCCATGACGCCTTCCAGAGCGCCTTCGGATTTCCGGACTTTTACGGGCGCAAATCTGGACGCATGGATCGATCTGCGGATCGACGACGCCTCGGACCTGCAGCGGCGGTGCCCCGAGCAATACTCGGCCCTGATCGAGTGCAGCGCCCTCGTGAAGCAAAGGCAGATCGAGGGCGGGCGCCAACCGGTGTTGGCGCTGATGCTGGTAGGCCGGTTCTAAGACCGGCCATCTAAGCCCCGCTCTTCCGCTGGCGCGCCCTTCGCGCCAGCATGTTGAGGCCCTCGATCAGCGCCGAGAACGCCATCGCCGCATAGATGTAGCCCTTCGGCACATGCGCGCCAAAACCCTCGGCGATCAGCGTCGTGCCGATCATCAGGAGGAACCCGAGCGCCAGCATCACGATCGTCGGGTTGTTGTGGATGAAGTTCGCCAGCGGATCGGCGGCGAGCAGCATCACCGTCACCGTGACGAGGATGGCGATGACCATGATCGGCACGTGCTCGGTCATGCCGACGGCGGTGATGATGCTGTCGAGGGAGAACACGAGGTCGAGCAGCAGGATCTGGAAGATCGCCGCGCCGACGCTGAGGCCGACGGCGTTCTTCAGGTCAGCCTCGGCCTTCGACTCCGGATCGATGGTGTGATGGATCTCCGTGGTCGCCTTCCAGACGAGGAACAGGCCGCCGGCGATCAGGATCATGTCGCGCCACGAGAAACCATGCCCGAACACCGAGAAGACGGGCGTGGTGAGGGCGATGATGACAGTGATCAGGCCGAGGAGGCCGAGCCGCAGTACGACCGCAAGGCCGATGCCGAGGCGGCGCGCGAAGGTGCGCTTCTCCTCCGGCAGCTTGTTGGTCAGGATCGAGATGAAGATCAGGTTGTCGATGCCGAGCACGACCTCCATCACGATCAGGGTCGCGAGCGCCGCCCAGGCGGTCGGGTCCTGCAGCAGTGCGAGGGCGTAGTCCATCTCGGCGGTCGGTCCTCTTTGTTGCGGTTGGGTCCCGCGAACCTTACGGGGCGGGCAGGGGAACGGTTCAGTCGCCCGACCATTCCCCGGAGTGATCGGGCAGGCGCTCGTCGAAGCCGTGCAGCCAGGGCCGGCGACTTCCGACCCAGGTGTTGGCCTGCGGCGCGAAGGCGTCCGGATCGTCGAGGCTGCACAGGCTGACGTCGAGCGTGCCGCCTTCGAAATCGCGAAACACCAGCTGCGTTCCACAGGCGCCGCAGAATTCGCGCACGCCGACGGTGGAGGACGCAAAGCTCGCCGGCCTGCCGTGGCTGTAGCCGAAGCTTCTTGCCGGCACGGTGATCCAGGTGACGAAGGCGGCGCCGGAAGCGCGCTGGCAGGGCCGGCAATGGCAGTTGACCACCTCGCGCGGCGCGCCCGCAACGAGGTAGCGGACCGCGCCGCAGAGGCAGCCGCCCGCCAGTCTCATACGGGCGGCCTCATGCGGCGCGCGCGGCGATGGCGAGCTCGGCCACCACCGGCACATGGTCGGACGGCTTGTCGAGGCCGCGCATGCGCTTGTCGATGCGGGCGCCGACGAGCCGGTCGGCGGCCTGCGGCGACAGGAGCAGGTGGTCGATGCGGATGCCGAGATTCTTCTGCCAGGCGCCGGCCTGGTAGTCCCAGAAGGTGTAGAGGCCGGGCCGGTCGTCGCAGGCGCGCAGCGCATCCGTGAGGCCGAGATTGAGCAGGCCCGTGAACTGCGCCCGCGTCTCGGGCAGGAACAGCGCGTCGCCGAGCCAGGCGCGGACGTCGTAGGCGTCGGCCGCCGTCGGGATGACGTTGTAGTCGCCGGCGAGGATCAAGGGCTCCTCGAGCGCGAGGCGCGCCGCGGCGAAGGCCCTCAGCCGCTCCATCCAGGCGAGCTTGTAGGGGTATTTGTCGGTGTTCGGCGGGTTGCCGTTCGGCAGATAGAGGCAGCAGACCCGCAGCGCCCCCTCGGCGGTGGAGACCACCGCCTCGATGAAGCGGGCCTGCATATCGGTCTCGTCGCCCGGCAAGCCGTAGCGGACCTCGTCGAAGGGTAGTTTCGAGAGCACCGCGACGCCGTTGAAGCCCTTCTGGCCCGCCACGGCGACGTTGTAGCCCAGATCCTCGAAGGCCTCGCGCGGAAATGCCTCGTCGAGGCATTTGATCTCCTGCAGGCAGACGATGTCGGGCTGCGCCTCGCGCAGCCACGCGGTCGCGTGGTCGAAGCGCTGCTTGATGGAGTTGACGTTCCAGGTGGCGATCTGCATGTGCGGGTCAGGCTGCGTTGCGGCGGGGCTTGGGCTTCGACCTGCGCTTGGCGGGAGCGGCCGCGGAAGGTCGCGCCGTGACCGTGATGCCCATGGCATTGAGGACGCGCAGGACGGTGGCGAATTCGGGATTTCCCGAGGTCCCGAGCGCCTTGTAGAGACTTTCGCGATTCAGGTCCGCGGTCTTGGCGATCTCCGTCATGCCGCGAACCCGCGCGACCACGTTCATCGCATCGCGCACCGCGTCCGGATCGCCGCTTTCGAGCGCGGCGGCAATGTATTCGGCCTGATCCGCCTCGGTCTCGATGTACGCTGCCGGATCGAAGACCCTCAACTCCTCTATTTTCATCGTTCGCTCTCCAACTCCTCGGCGATCGCGGCAGCGCGCCGAATGTCCTGGCGCTGAGTTCGCTTGTCGCCGCCGCAGAGCAGCACCACGATGGTCTGGCCCTGCCGCATGTAATAGACGCGATATCCGGGGCCATGATCCGCCCGCCAACGGACTTGGCGTCGCCCGGATTCCCCGCCGCCAAGCGCGCGATGCGCGCGGTGATCCGGAGCCGGGCTCGCCTGTCCGCGAGGCGCCCCATCCACGAGATGAACTCGGGACTCTCACGGACTTGGATCATCCGTCATTCTGTAGCCTATGGACGACGTGGCGGCAATCGCTGATCCTGCGCCTCCGGCGATCGGCCACGTTGGCCGGCATCCGAGTCAGTCGTGCTGGGGCGTGCAGCGCTCGCCGCGCTCGGGCGCCGCGTCAGCTCCGCCATGCATGCGACGTGCGCGGGCGACAGTCTCGTAGGCACGCCGGATTTCCTCCGCATCGCCGTCTTCGAGAGCCAGTGCGATGAATTCGGCCTGCGCCTCCGGCGGCATCCCAGGGCAACAGATCGCCGATCTTCACCATCACACCTCCCCCGTCACCGCCGCCTTGATGTAGGCGACCGGATCCGGCCCGGAGCGGGCCATCATGTGCTGGACGAAGAAGCGACGCTCGCCGTCGATCACCGCCAGGTCGAACACGGTGAGCCCCCAGCTCGTCGCGCTCGCCTCCTCGAGCGCGCCCGGCCGGTCGACCGGGGCGGTGAAGAGGCGCTGCCGCAAGAGCCCGTCGTCGACCCACCAGCCGACCAGGAAGCGGCTCGCGTCGAGGTCGAAATGGGCGACCAGGAACGCCATGCCGTAATTCGTCTCGCCGGGGCCGGGGGTGCGCGCCGCCGGCAGCATGCGCGTCGCCCGCGCCATCGCGGTGCCGACGGCACCGGCGTCGTAGCGGCGCTCGCGGGCGGCGATGGCGTAGGCCTTCACCCGCCAGCCGCCGGTGTCGATGGCGCCGAGATAGCGGACCCGGCGCGGCTCGTAGGGGACTATGAGATACTCGGACTCCGTCTCCGGGCTCATAGAGCGAAGCTGGTGCCGCAGCCGCAGGAGGCGGTCGCCTGCGGATTGCGGATCTGGAAGGAGGCGCCGACGAGGTCGTCGACGAAGTCGAGCTGCGAGCCTTCCAGGAACGGCAGCGAGACCTGGTCGACGAGAATGACCGCGCCGTCGCGCTCGACGACGAGGTCGTCCTCGGCGATCGCGCGGTCGAAGCTGAAGTCGTATTTGAAACCCGAGCAGCCGCCGCCGGAGACGGCGACACGCAGCTTGGTGCCGGGCTCCTCGCCGGCCAGAATCTCGCGGATGCGCGTCGCCGCGCGTTCGGTCACGGCGAGCTGGGCATGGCTGACGTCGGTATCCACCGTCGGTCCTTTCCGTAAATCGTCCAATTCCAAGGAGTTGGCAGCCCTTGCCGCATTGAGAGTCGCCGCCGATAGAGGTATGTCCGGCCCGGGTCCGGGTCAATGTGGCCGGGGCGGATTGACGGTCGTGCCGACGAGCTTCGTATTCCGCCCTCGCGCGCCCTATGCCGCCGATCCGGCGCTGACGCGCGGCCGCCGCGTGCCCGAGCCGCCGAGCGCCGCCCGCACCGAGTTCCAGCGCGATCGTGACCGCGTGCTGCATTCGGCGGCGTTTCGCAGGCTCAAGAACAAGACGCAGGTCTTCCTGTTCACGGAAGGCGACCATCATCGCACGCGCCTCACCCACACCCTCGAGGTGGCGCAGATCGCCCGCTCGATCGCCCGCGTGCTCGGCCTCGACGAGGATCTCGCCGAGGCGCTGGCGCTGGCGCACGATCTCGGCCACCCGCCCTTCGGCCACGCCGGCGAGCGGGCGCTCGACGCCTGCATGCGCGGGCATGGCGGCTTCGATCACAATGCGCAGAGCCTGCGCGTCGTCTGCCGGCTCGAGCGCCGCTACGCCGCCTTCGACGGCCTGAACCTCACCTGGGAGATGCTGGAGGGCCTCGCCAAGCACAACGGGCCGCTGGTCGGCGAGGAGTTCGACACAGTCCGGGCGGCGATGCTGGAGGCCTGCGACGGCCTCGACCTCTGGCTCTGGAGTTTTGCCAGCGCCGAGGCGCAGGTGGCGGCGATCGCCGACGACATCGCCTATGACGCGCACGACCTCGACGACGGGCTGCGCGCCGGGCTCTTTTCCATGGACGACCTCGACGCGGTCGCCTGCCTCGCGCCGTTCCTCGCCGAGACGCGGGCGCTCGGCGACCTCGAGCGGCCGCGTGCCGCCAACGAGCTGGTCCGCCGCTTCATCGGCTTCCTCGTCGACGACGTCATCGCCGAGAGCTTTCGGCGCCTCGCGGCGCTTGGCCCGGAGAGCGCCGACGCGATCCGCCTCGCCGCCGAGCCGGTGATCGGCTTCTCGGAGGCGGTGCGCGCGGCCGATCGCGAGGTGAAAGCCTTTTTGTTCAAGCGCATGTATCGCGCCGAGGCGGTGATGCGCGAGGCCGACGCCGCCGGCCGCATCGTCACCGACCTGTTCGAGGCCTACCGGGACGATCCGCGCCGGCTGCCGCCGGAATGGGCGGCGACGGTCGAGAGGACGCAAGGAGACGAGCGCGCCCGCCACCTCTGCGACTTCATCGCCGGCATGACCGACCGCTACGCCACCGCCGAGCACCGCCGCCTCTTCCCTCTCCCAGGGGGAGAGGGTGCCCGCGAAGCGGGCGGGTGAGGGGTTACGGAGCATCAGAACGAGCGCCTTACCCCCTCATCCGGCCGCTTCGCGGCCACCTTCTCCACACGGGAGAAGGAAGAGGGAGCAGCTCTCGCGTTTGACCTGCCGGCGCGGGTGCGGTAGCGCGCCCCGACGCACGGTGCGGGCTGTCCCAGACATGCCGCGCCTTCTTCACACGCAAGCCGAAACCGTCCGATGAACATCTTCGCCGTCTATGCGGATCGCGTCCGCGCCGCGCTGCGCGAGCTGGAGGCCTCCGGCGCGCTGCCGGCGCTCGGGGATCTGTCGCGCGTGGTCGTCGAGCCGCCGCGCGATCCGACGCATGGCGATCTCGCCACCAATGCCGCGCTCGTCCTCGCCAAGGGGGCCGGCGTCAAGCCGCGCGAGCTGGCCGAAAAGC
The DNA here is from genome assembly GCA_023430145.1 of Pseudomonadota bacterium. GTDB lineage: Bacteria > Pseudomonadota > Alphaproteobacteria > Rhizobiales > Methylopilaceae > JAEZCD01. The sequence goes on along the minus strand of JAEZCD010000405.1, from coordinate 2,665 downwards.
TCACCGAGAAGTTGCGCGCCGATCCGGACGTCGAGAAGGCCGAGGTCGCAGGTCCCGGCTTCGTCAACCTGTCCTTGCGGATGTCCGCCTGGCACGCGGTGCTGAAGGCGATCCTCGAGGCCGGGGCGGGGTTCGGCCGCGCCGACATCGGCCAGGACGAGGCGGTGAACGTCGAGTTCGTCTCCGCCAACCCGACCGGGCCGATGCATGTCGGCCATTGCCGCGGCGCGGTGTTCGGCGACTCGCTCGCAAACCTCCTCGCGGCCGCCGGCTACCGGGTGACGCGCGAGTTCTACATCAACGACGCCGGCGGCCAGGTCGACGTTCTGGCCCGCTCGACCTTCTTGCGCTACCGCGAGTCGCTGGGCGAGGAGATCGGCGCCATCCCCGAAGGGCTCTATCCGGGCGACTATCTGAAGCCGGTCGGCGCCGCGCTCGCCGACAGATACGGGCCGTCGCTGCTCGAGATGCCCGAGAGCGAGTGGCTGCCGCTGGTCCGCGAGGCCGCTATCGCCTCGATGATGGCGATGATCCGCGACGACCTCGAATCCCTGAACATCCGCCACGACGTGTTCTTCTCCGAGAAGACGCTGCACGGGCAGGGCGGCAAGATCGATGCGACGCTCGACGCGCTGACGGCGGCCGGCCACATCTATCGCGGCACGCTGCCGCCGCCCAAGGGGCAGCTGCCCGAGGACTGGGAGGACCGCGAGCAGACCCTGTTCCGCACCACCGGCTTCGGCGACGACACCGACCGGCCGCTGGTGAAATCCGACGGCAGCTACACCTATTTCGCCGCCGACGTCGCCTATCTGCGCGACAAGTGGGAGCGCGGCTTCACCGAGCTCGTCTTCGTGCTCGGCGCCGATCATGGCGGCTATGTGAAGCGGCTCGAGGCGGTCGGTGCAGCGATCTCCGGCGGCAAGGCGCATGTCGACGTCAAGCTCGTGCAGCTCGTGCGCCTGTTCCGGGCCGGCGAGCCGGTGCGCATGTCCAAGCGCTCGGGCGACTTCCTCACCCTGCGCGAAGTCGTCGACGAGGTCGGCCGCGACGCCGTCCGCTTCATGATGCTGTTCCGCAAGAACGACGCGGTGCTCGATTTCGACTTCGCCAAGGTCACCGAGCAGTCGCGCGACAACCCGGTCTTCTATGTGCAGTACGCGCATGCGCGGGGGAGGTCGGTGCTGCGCAATGCCGGCGTCGCCGCTGGAGCTTCGCCGGCTTCGCTCGCCCATGATCTAGACCGGCTGCAGGATCCCGGCGAAACAGCTCTCATCCGGCGGCTTGCCGAATATCCGCGTATTCTCGAATCTGCGGCACTTGCACACGAGCCGCATCGGCTTGCTTTCTACCTTTACGATCTTGCCAGCGAGTTCCATGCGCAGTGGAACCGGGGCAAAGAGTCGCCACATTTACGTTTCATTGACGAGGATCAACCAGAATCGACGAAAGCGCGGTTGGCGCTCGTCGGGGCGGTCGTTCTGGTTATCGCTGCCGGCCTTCGGATCATGGGCGTTTCGGCACCGGAAGAAATGCGCTGAGTGCGCCTGGGGTGGGATTCCGGCAGGGATGTATTATCTTGCCGGTACAGGGGCGGAGTTCCAGATGAACGAGCCGATGCGTTCCTTCGACGATCGTTCGCACACGCGCACTGCCGGCCAGCCTCGCGCCGCGACCCCGGATCCGCTCGCCGAGCTCGCCCGTCTCGTCGGCCAGGACGACCCCTTCCGCGACATTTTCGGTGACGCCAAGCGTGCGTCGGAGCCGCCGGCCGTCCCGACCGACGACACGAGCTGGCTCGAGGCCGCCCTGCGGCCGAGCTATCCGACGACCGAGAGCGAGCCGCACGCCGCCGACCCCGAGCCGCTGCCGGCCTTCGGCTACAGCGAGCCGCAGCAGGCGGCCTTCGCGCATGTGAACGAGCCCGCGCACGAGCTCGGCCCCGACATCTCGCTGCGCAAGCGCTCGGGCGGCGTGCTCGCAGCCGGCACGCTGCTCGGCCTCGCGGTCATCGGCGGCATCGGCTTGTTCGCCTTCCGAGACGGCATGTCCGGCGACGCCGCGCCCGGCACCCCGCCGCTGATCCGCGCCGAGCCCGGGCCGAACAAGACGATCCCGGTGGCGGCCGAGGCGGCCGACACGCCGCAGCACAACAAGCTGATCTACGACCGCGTCGGCGGCGTCGAGCCGAAGGCGGACGGCAAGGTGATGTCGCGCGTCGAGGAGCCGGTCGAGCTGCCGCCGGCCGAGCCGCGCAGCCCGGCGTCCGCTGTCGATGCCGCCGCCTCGCCCGAGCCGGCCCTGCGCGGCGGCACGCCCGAGCAGACCGGGACCGCGCCCGGCTCCGAGCCGCGCCGGGTACGGACCGTGCTGATCAAGCCGGACGGCCTCGGCACCGAGCCGACGCTCGCCGCTCCCTCCCAGTCGGCGGCCCCCGCACCGGCCGCACCGTCAGCACCGGCAGCTGCCCCGCCCGCACCGGCGGCCGCCGCGGTCGGCAATCCGGCGCCGGCCTTCGAGCGCCCGAGGGGCTATCCGTTCTCGATCGTCGAGGAGGAGCCGGCAGCTCCCTCCGCTCCGCCGCCGTCGGCCGCGGCCCCGGCGAGCACGGGCCCGGCCCCGGTGCCGCCGCCGAAGCCCGCCTCGCCGGCTACCAGCGTCGTCC
>JAEZCD010000264.1 GCA_023430145.1 Pseudomonadota bacterium | reverse complement strand
CGATTGCCATTAACGACGCGGAGCGCCTGATCGACAACGAGAAGCGGCTCTTCGAGCGTGTCGACGATCCCTTGTGCCTGGACGTGGCCGGATCGCAGCAATCGATAGAGGTCTTCCAGCGTCATGTAGGGCGTCCTGGGCAGCGAAACAGCTACGCGGTGGGGAAGGCCGGCAACGTTTGCTCAGCTCCGAACCGTAGACCGGTGCACGTAGGAATGAAAGCTCCGGGCCGGACTCCCGACGATAGGGGCATCAGTGCAAGGACAGCAACTCCTCCGTGCCCCCGGTCGACGATGCCGTCGTCCGTCGGACGTGCGTCCGCCGACTCCGACTTGGCCCCTCGATCATCACGAGCAGCAGCCTCGATTCCGTTCACCCGTGCCGCCTCGGGTAGCTGGGAGGGGATCGCGGAATGCTCCGTCAATTCTCGGGCGCGAGCATCCGAACGCTCGCGTGGCGAAGTCCGCCGGTGCCTTTCAGGTGCTTCACGCCAACAACGAGCTTGGGCTTCACCCAGCGTGCGTCACGCTCGCGCCGGAGTTCGGGGCATGCCGGGGCATCAATGGCGAGTGCTGTCATTCGCTCGGCGAGCCGCGCCCGGTCGGTTGCCGTCAACGAGATCATCGCCTTGCCGGCGTAGGTGAGCTTGCCCGCTTCGAGCCGGGCGAGATGCGCCGCCGGCGGGCCTGACTTCTTGACCTCGGTGCCCAGCAGCACGAACGCGCCTTCCTCGAAGCATTTCGTCTTCAGCCACCGCTCAGTGCGACCGCCGATGTAGCGGCTATCTGCGCGCTTGGAAACGATCCCCTCGAGACCCAGCTGGCTGGCGGCTTTGAAGAAGGCCGCGGCGTCGCCCTCGAAGCTGTCCGAGAAGCGCAGCGGCGGGCCTGAGCCGTCGAGCATCGAGACAAGGCGCGCTCGACGTTCCATCAGTGGCAGCCGACGGAGATCCTCGCCGTGGAGGTGCAGGAGGTCGAAGGCCATGTAGACCAAAGGCTCCCGCCGCGTGATGGCGCGGCGAAGTGAGCCGAAGTCTGAGCGGCCGTCGACGTCGAGCACCACGGTCTCACCATCCAAAACGGCCGAGCCCTTGGTGAGCTTGGCAGCCGCCTCGCAGATGCCCGGTAAGTCGAAGGTCCAGTCCCGCCCTTGGCGTGATATCGCGCGGGCGCGCCCGCCCTCGATGAGGAGCAGCGTGCGGTAGCCGTCGTGCTTGATTTCGTGCGCCCAGCCGTCGTCGGCCGGCGGTTCCTCGACAAGCGTCGGCAGCATGAGGGGGAGGAACGAAGGCGAGGCGTTGAGCATCGCGCGAATCTGGGCGGTGATTCGCAAAAAGCGAGTCGCCACTGGCGCTGAGACGTGCGGCAGAGTCGCCCTCAGGAGCGGGGTGGTTTTCCAGCGGTCAGGTTAACGCTTGCCTTCGTTCGCGTTTCGTTCTCACCCTTGCCGATGGCCGATGTCGACCGCCTCTCAGCCTTTCCCTACGTGCGGGTGCGAATCGCCTGTCGCCATTGCCCTCGAAAAGGCAACTACCGTCTCGCTCGGCTGGCTGCCAAATACGGCCCTGAGATTGGCCTGGAGGCGCTGATCGCCGAACTCGCCTTTGACTGCCCGCGCCGCCGGAAGCTGGACGAGCGGCCGCCCGGCAAGTTCGGCGACTTGCAGTGCGGAGCCTTCTTCGTCGACCTCGTTCCGCCGCAGCCACCGCCAGACCTTCCACCGGGCCTGATGCGGCTTCGCGTTGTCGTTGGCGGCAAGCGGTAGCGGCTCGCGCTTCTCCAGATTTCCCGCCCCGAAGGCCGCGCCCCAGCACGCCGCGGCGAGGGCGAGCATGACGATGAACGTCGCCTCGCCACGAACCAAGGTCCAGGCGGCGAGGGCCAGGAATGTGCCGACTAAGGCAGTCCAGAGGAGCCTGCGCACGGTCAGTTGCCGACCGCGTCCTTCACGCACTTGCCGGTGAAGCTCGTCTTGGCGGCACCGTGCAGCTTCTTCTCGGTCGCCTGTGTGTCGCAGCTCGCCGTCGCGTCGCGCTCGCATTTGCCGAGGAACGAAGTCCGAGCCGCACCGGCGAGCTTCTTGCCGTCGGCCTCACTGACGCAGGTGGCAAACGCGGATCTCGACAGGGGAACGAGGAGGGTGACAGCGAGAACGGTCTTCATGGGAAGTGCCTGATCAGAGGTGCACCGCCGGCCAACGCTAGCGCCTCCGCCGTCCCAGCGCCATGTTGTGTTGCCGCGCAGCACTCAACTCCCGGTCGTGGTTGCGGGCAAATCTTTCAGGGCTTGAACCGGCACGATCCATGAAGCTCACTGCCGCAATCGCCGGAGCTGCCGCGCTTGCCGCGGTTCTCTCGCCGCTTCCGACGAAGGCGAGCGACCCGAAGCTCTGCGCCGAAATTCCTGAGGATTTCGCGCGGCTGAAATGCTTCGACGCTGCCTTTCCAGCTCCAGCTGGCGCAGGCGCACCGCTGGCACGAGAGTTGACGCCCCCGATCCCCGTTCGAAGGGTGAAGACCGAGCGCATCGTCGCCGAGCCCGCGCCAGCACCCGGAAGTGTCGCGGAGCGCCTTCTCGGGCCGTAGATCCCTCTTCGCGAGGACGACCGTCTCAGCAGCGCGGCACCCCGTCCGGCCTGTCAGTCGGCATCATACCGAGTCGATAGGGCACTAGGCTCCCGGCAGCCTCGTCGATAGGAAGGCGGTCGGCGGAGGCAGCATGGACGAGCAAGCGATCTGGGAACTCGAAAAGAGGCTCTGGCTCGAGGGAGGGTCGGCCTATGACGAGCTGCTCGACCCGGCGTGCGTGATGGCGTTCCCCGGCATGGGCGTCATGCGGCTGGCCGACGTGCTCGACAGCTTGAAGAAGGCCCCTCGGTGGTCGTCGGTCGAAATGACCAGCCAATCGGTCGGCCGAGCGAGCGACTCGGTGCTCGTGCTTGGCTACACCGCGGAAGCAAGGCGCGAGGGTGAAGAGCCCTACGGCTGCTTCTGCACCTCCACATATCGAGCCGACGGAGACCGCTGGCTGCTTGTCCAGCATCAGCAGACTCTGGCCGATCGATAAGGGCTCCGTGCGCCTACCTCGCCGCGCCTCGGAGATACGGCTTGGGTAAAGGATGTCCCACAGCTCGCTCGCCCGGAGCTCCGCGCCATCTTCCTCTGTGGCTTACTCGACAGCCATCCGACGAAGGACCGAGACCCCATCGCTTCGCGCCTCGACCGTGACCGTTGCGGTCGAGGGCTGCGGACCCGGGGTTGCTATTGGCAAGCGATCACCGCGCGCCGGCGAAGAAACGGTCGCTGGTAGGGCTGCCGCACTGAAGGTGGACAGTATAAATGCGATCGCAAGCGCGCCGCCCAGCTTGGTGACAGAGATCACGAGACACGAACCTTGAGGGAGAAGTGTCGAGCCAACTTTGCGGCTCGCCCCGCTCGACCTGCAAGCGGAGATAATGGTTAACGACATCGATCCTAAAAACTGTTGCAACTTTGCTGGTTCACTATGGTTAAGCTCTGCTTACCGGCTCGCCGCTCGCTATCGCGGTCATCGGAGAACGCGCCGCCGAGGGGACGAGTTTCAGAGGCACCCGTTTGACCTCCCGAGCAGCTTTGGGCAGTCCTCAGCGGCGAGGCTGGCCCCCACACCAATGCGCCAGCCGTGCGGCGCTGGCCTCCCTGCCGGGCCGGTAAGGCAAGGCGATGCCCTCCTCGATCAGCACCGTTCCGACATCCCGGTCATCGGCAAGTCGCAGGTAGGCCAGCGTTCGGCCAAAGCGGTCCTTGTCCCGCCGCTCGATGGTCCGGGCCGGCGGGTAAAGGATGGGCGCGATTTACACGACGGCGAGGCAAAGGGCTGCGAACCCGCCCTCCGCGACAGCGAAAAAAGGGTGGCGTTCTGCGCCACCCCTTATCGTCAGCCGTCGAGGATCTCAGAAACGGCGATTCGGCAGCGCCGCCAGGAGCTGGGCTTCGAGCGCCTTCAAATCGCCGCGGCGGAGAATGTCGGCGTCGACGCCCAACCGCTGGAAGGCCGCGTGCAGCGCGAGAAACTCCTCTGCGCTGAGGTTCATCTTGAGCAGGACCCACGCCTGAGCGAAGAAGTGAAGCAGCATCTGCACCTCTGACGCGCGCATATCGTCGGTCGGCATCACCACGACATGGCTCGCCTTCTTCAGCCCGAGGAAGAAGGCTTCGTCGGCGGCATCCCGGCGCGCTCGCTCGAGGATGTGCGGCATCCTCTTGAACAGAGAGAAAGCGGCGTCGTTGGTCATGCCGGTCTCGCCGTTCAGACGCAGCTTCGCCTCCCTGTAGGCGACATCCGTCTCGTCTTCATCTAGTTCCAGATATTCCATTCCAAAGTTCCTTTGGTTGAGGATCGCCGAGTGCGATCGGATTCTAAGTCGTGATCCACATCGAATAATGCAATTACTTGCTATGTGCGATTCTGCAAGACGGGATCATTTCCGCGTGAGCGGCCAGAATCTCGATCACTGTGATCTAAGGCTCGAGCGCCGCACTTCTACAGGCACTTGGTCGCGCGTAAGCTTGATGCAGTAGACCCGTCCCTTGGCGCAGATCGCGTTCGGCGTTTTGACCGTGAGCTTTGGCTTTTTCCCATTCTCAGTGCGCGCCCGCCCCTGAGCCCGCAGAGCTTTCATGAGGTCCTTGAAGTCCGGGAACTCACGCTGAAACCGGCCGGACGGCACATAGAGCTCATACACATCGTCCACCTTCAGCACGAACCCGGCCTTCCTGACGAAACGCTCCGGCGAAAGCGGCTCCTCTAGGTCGGCCACGCGGACGAGCTTGGCGCGAACGCGGTCCAGATAGGCCAGGATCTGATGGATCAGCTCGGGCGCGTCGGGTTCGGGCATGCCGATCGTCCGGCGGTGAATCTCGCGCACGGCTCTGACGACCTGCTTCTCGGTGAACGGCAGGACCTTGTTTCTTGCCGCTCGAAAGCCCGCCACCGCCGTCAGGGCGAACACCTTGGCGTGGCGCGCGAACTTCCGATTCTGCGCCTCGGGAAAGGCCAGATAGCTTTCGAGCTGCTTCGCGATCGCTGCGCGTAGCTTGTCCGCGCCCTTGCCACTGGCGCTTGCCAGAGCTGCGGCGAAGGCAGGACCGGCGGTGCCATACGCGTCGCTGACGGCGCGGCCGAGGTGTTCGACGGCGCTCTTCGCATCGGCGAAGCCCTCCGGCGTCGACTTTAGGATACCGTGCCGCAGGTCGGCCGTGATGGTCACCATGCGCGAGATCGTCGCTTCGTCACAGCCCGAGAGTTCGGCGATGGACGAGTTCGTGGTGCTCAGCAGAGCGAGCCGACTGTGCTGAACGGCGGCAAGGTTGGTGTCGAGGCGGAGACGCTCGCCCGGTTCGGCCAGCTTGAAGATCGCATCCTTGATGAGTTCGCGCGTCGCGAGGTGGGCTTCATTCAGGATTAAGAGGCTGTCCTGGTGCCGTCGCTTCTGGGTGTCGATCGCACCGAGCGTCAGATCCCACGACTCGCAACCGCCGACATTCTTGCTGGGCCGTCCGGACCAGATCGAGGCGGCCGCCTTCGCGAGAGTCGACTTGCCGGTCTCGAGCGCGCCGTAGAGTTCGACGAGCGGGTTCTGATAATCGTCGGGCACCAGTTCCAGCATCGGGCCGACCAGTCCGAAGGCCAGCGCGAACACGACCATCGGCTCGTCGGCGAAGGGCGTCACCGCCGCTTTCCACTCATCGAGGCTGCCCTTCGGCGTGAACTTCGGTTCCGGCGTGAAGCCGATGATGATCTCGGTTTCGGCAGCGCCGAACTTTCGTCCGTCACCGCAGACATAGGCGTCGGCGACCCAACCCGGACTGCCGGCGACAAGACCCGGGCGGCACCGCCCAGCGGTTACGAAAGCCTGGACGTCGGCCTTCGCCCCGTTCTGGCTCTTCGAGGTAAGCAGCGGCACACCCGCATCGGCCAGACGGGCGAAAACGGAACCCGAACGTGCGGCAAGGTCGGCGACCGAGAACCAGACCGACGAGCGATCGGTGCCCCACCGGATCCAGTGCGCGCCATTCTGATCGACGACACCGTCGAGGATCTTACCGGTGACGTTCTGGTCGGCGGGCTTCTCGGCGTCGCGAACCTGCGGCGGCTCGCTATCGTCCCGTGAGGAGCCGGCGTTGAAGTCCATCTTAAGCTGATCGGGAGATGTCATGTTCCGTATCCTTTCCAACTTTTCCCACCCTTCCCACCTGTTCTCAGGGAGTCAGGTTTTCTTGCCAAAATCGTCGGTTCCATTACGCGTAGTGTTACCTTCAAAGCTTGTCTCAATCGGCCAGTTGCCTCACTTTCCAACGTCGTTGTCGATCCTAACTTCTAAGCTTCATCCATCAACCAGTCACGACCGCTCGACGAATAAACAAAATTCCCGCATCGCCGCTGACCCACCTTTACGTCGAGACCAGCAGCCATTGACCAACATCATGTCGTTCAGTCGCTGACGATCGAGCCAGAGCAGATGATGACTGTGGAAGGGTTCGGGGATACGACGATGCCTTCGATCCCGCCTCGGACCGTTGGTCCCAATTCGGATCGTCTTCTCGGGCCAGTAGCCCTTCAGCGAGTAGGTGAGCTGGCGCACGCGGTCGCAGATCGACTTCGCCTGAACCCCTGCCGAACCGGTCACCGTGACCCGGTAGCCGGGGATCGACTTGAGTCCGCTCTTTAGAGCCTTCGTTTTCTCGACCGTTGCGATGCCGTGAAAGTGCAGCTGGAAGGTGCCGCTCGACGCCTCGAACTCGCCATGGAGGAAGGCAACGAGTGGACCATCGACCTTGAGAACGCCGGTGCGGTCGAGGTCGGCACGGAACCGGTTGTGGATCGTGTTGGCATCGAGCGCATCGAGGTCCACCGCCGAAAGCCGCCAGCGGGAGTTGATGGCCGTGAAGGTCGCCAGCTCCTCGTCGGCGTAGTGGGCGAACGCCGTCAGCATGGCGCTGAAAAGGCCGAGCCGGATCTCCCGCATCGCCATCGAGGAACCGAGAGACCTCGGCGGGACGCCGGTTTCGACAGCCTGCTCGAGCTTCGCCTTGAGGGCATCGAGAGCGTCGAAATCGAGCTTTGGGTTCTTGACGCCGGGTAGCTTCAGGCTGGGCCGCCGCTTCTTTCCTCTCGGCTTTCGCAGCGAAGAGGCGACGGTCAGGCCAGCGATGCGGAGCTTGTCCTCGGCGATTGCCGCATCGGCGGTTTCGATCGAGGTCACGAGCCGGGCGAGCTGCTCGGGGAGGGTTTCCGTCGGCTGCGGCTTGGTTTCGGCGATCGAGGAGCCGCTTGTGGCGGCCCCTCGATCCTTGCGCGGCTTCGGCAGCCGAGTGGCGTCGGCGGGCTGGCCTTTCGGCCGACGCGTGCCGCCGTCGGGGCGCTCTCCGCCCCGACCATTGTGCTTGGCCATGTGCCGCCTCAGCCGACGTCGGTCTGATCGCTGATCAGCGGCACCGCGCCGGGATGCTCAGCCGAGGGCTGGGCCATGACACCGGAAGCGGCGTCGGCGAGGTCGAGCAGGTCCGTCGAGAGGTCCTGGGTCCGGTCCTCCTCGCCCTCCCATTCCGCGGCGCGTGCAGCCAAAGCCTCCGCGACGGCGATCGGCACCGTCCACTTGACGGTCCGCGTCCCATCGTTGGTCGCGATCGAGAGGCTGACGATCACCTCCTTCTTGACCTTCGGGACCTTGCGGTGCTTCACCGCGACCCGCTTCCGGCACTCCTTGAGCGTCACGCTCTGGGCGTACTCGACGAACTCCTCCACCTCGACCCCGTCGTCGCACGCGCACTCGACCAATGGAGCCTGCGAGGAGCAGAGCTCGCGGAGCTTCTTCGTCCTCGGCCTCGTCGCCAGCTGGACGGCCACGTTGGCCAGCTGGTTCGCCGACGGCTTCCGCAGACGCCCCTGGAAGAACGGGTGCGAGATCAGCATGGCGACGGCCGCCGGACCGCCTCGCTCCGCCTCCCTGTAGATGCCCAAAGCCAGCCGCAGTCGGAGATGCAACCTCGGTGTCAGATCGTCGACGAAGTCGAGCTGCCGATCGGCCTGCTCCATCCAGTAGCGAAGGTTGTCGATCGCCGTGTATGTCTCCACGGGGATCGACACGGGAACCGTGACCGGTGGATCGACCGGCACCAGATTCCCACCGGCGCTGGCGTCGCCGTCCTCCTCCAGTGGCGCGTCCTCTTCAACGACATCCTCGGTCTGAGCTTCGGCGGTGAGGTCGGGCTCCAGAGAGCCCTCCTCGCTGCGGACGTCCCCGGCCTCGGCATCGGCGCTGAGGTCGGGCTCCGAAGAGCCCTCCTCGCTGCCGGTGTCGGTCACGCTCGCCTGCTCCGGCTGGGGAGCGTCGCTGTCCTCCGAACCAAGATTGATCCGATCGATCTTGTTCTCGTTCTCCTCGTCCATCACTCGCCCCTCACCTTCTCGAGGAGGTCCTCGATGTCGGAGCGATTCCAGGCGCTGATTCGGCGGGACAGCTTCACGGGAGCCGGGTAACGGCCCTCCTTGATGCCCTGCCACCACGTCGACCGGCTGACGGGGAACAACCCGTTCGGACCGACGATCTGGGGCAGACGCATGAAGCCGCCCGAGCGGGGAAGCCGCTCGTTCGGTTGAAAGCACATTTCTCTGTTCTCCTGCCGGGGAATCCGGCGGAGATGCACCTAGGTAGTTTGGGGGAGGTCGAAAATTATGCAGCCCGACTCTTCATATGCAGGATGAGCTTGCAGACCTATGCAGGCCGATTTTGCATGGCTCTTAGCCTGATCGGCGCTTGTCGAAGGCGCTGGCTATGAGGGTGCCTTGCCTCTCTGAAAAGTCGCAACATTGAAAGGGTTTAGGTTCAATTCCTTCGGGGAAAATTGCCAAATTGTTTTTGGCTGCTTCGATGCTATTGGAGCATCGTAAAAGTACATCATTAGCAAAAAACCTTGCTAGCCGTAGACATTCTATAATGGCTTGCCTATTTCGGTCGAAATCAAGCCTGCCATCTATTATGTGGCTTAGGAGAGATCGATCGTTGCCGATTTTTACACGGCTAGCAGCATAGAGCATCGATATCGACCTGTCGTAGAGCAGCCAGCTGTCATAAACCGTCCGAGTTGTGTCTGATAGACTTGGAGCTCCGGTTAATAATTCACGCACCAGCCGTTTTGCTGTGTTTATACTTCCCGGACGGAATCGATCGCGGTTGCTGAGATACTCCATGTTGTAATGAAAAATCTTGGCGATTGTTATTGCATCCTGAATTTTCGCTGCATTAACCGCTCTCTTAGCGTAATATGCCGATCTTTGTGGAGTTAATAAGAGCGTATCAAGTCCACCGATCGCACCATAAATTTCGTCAAAAAAGTAGATTCCACTTACAATCATGTGGCGCATAAGGTTGCCAAGAGCTTGATTAAGGCCCTTGTTTTCGATATTTATGGACGGAAGCTCTCGACTAACCATAGGCATCTTTTCAAGAGCCGAGACGTGCCATATCGTCTCTAGGGCAACGGCTTGCTGTAACGAAGTGAGATCCTCCTCATCAACACGCCTCATGCGTGGGTTAAGCATCCAAGCAATCAACGCTTCAGCAACGACCTGCTTGTGAGCGTAAAACGACTCTCCATTCGTACATAAAAGACTGATGGCTTTTTTTGGATCGAATGAAACCCAGACGCTGCCCTTGAAATTCCCTTCGACAAGTGGAACTAGTCTTTTTGACTTTGTGGCTGCGAACCCATATGTCAGCTGCGTTATCGTTATATGTTCAGGTGTCAACCGTCTAGCCATGGGAAATTCACTCCAATTGCAAGCGCGTAGCAATAACCGACGCTATGGCAGGCTGGTGCCCAGGAAAGCCGCCCAAGCTTCCATCATCTCGCGCCGCTTCGCCAAGAGGTCGCCGCGCCGGTAGGCTGCCTCGACCTTGTTCTTGACCGTATGCGCCAGAGCACCCTCGGCGACCTCGTTCGGGAAGTTCGTTTGCTCGGCAGCCCAGTCGCGGAACGCCGACCGAAAGCCGTGCGCGGTGATCTCGAGCTTCATCCGCCGCAACGACATTAGAAAGACCATGTTCGACAGCGGCTTGGTGCCGGACTGGCCCGGGAAGAGGTAGGCGCTGCCGCTGCCGAGCACCTTCGCTCGGGCCAGGATCTCGATCGCCCGAGGAGGAAGCGGCACCCGGTGCTCCCGACCGGCCTTCATCCGCTTCGCCGGGATCGTCCAGAGCCCCTCCGCGTCGTCAACCTCGGACCACTCGGCACCGAGCACCTCGCCTGTCCGTGCCGCCGTCAGGATCAGGAACTCGAAAGCGAGTCGTGCGATCTCACCTTGCTCGGTCGAAGATCGGAGCTTGGCGATGAATGCCGGCACGTCGGCGTATGGCATCGCCGCATGGTGGGTGTCCTTCTCGCCCTGTTTCGGTAAGCCCTTCGCCACCCCGGCGACCGGGTTCTCGCCGTCCCTGAATCCGGCCGCCTTGGCCCAGTCGAGCACGGTGCCAATCCGTTGCCGAACCCGGCGCGCTGTCTCGGCCTTCGTCAGCCAGATGGGCGACAGGACGCGCAGGACATCGGGCGTGTCGATCTCGTTGACCCTCCGGTCGCCGATCACCGGAATGACGTAGGTCCTGATCGTGCTGATCCACTGCGCCGCGTGCTTCGGGTTGCGCCAGGAAGCGGCGTGGGCAGCGTGGACCTGTTCGGCGGCTTCGGCGAAGGTCGGTGCTGTCGCCACCTTCGCGGCCTTCTTCTCCGCGAGCGGGTCACCGCCGTCGCGGGCGACCTTACGGTAGGCCAGCGCTTTCTCTCGAGCTTCGGCGAGGGTGACGAGGCTCAAGCCGCCCAGACCGATGTCGCGCCGCTTGCCCTGCACCACCGTCCGCAGCATCCACCGCTTCGCGCCGCTCGGCTCGACGACGAGGTAGAGGCCGTTGCCATCGGCGTAGCGGCCGGGCTTCGTCAGAGCTCGGACCTTAACCGCTGTCAGTGCCTTCTCCGGGTGCTTGCCCTTTGCCTTCATTCGAACGGTCCGCCCAACGCGCCCAACCCACATTATCATCCACATTAAATGTGGGCTGTTGCTGGATTGCAACATACATCTTCGGATGATCGGGCGAGCTAAGTGTCTGAGGAATAACGGTCATCTGAACAGCAGTGGACGCTGTCGGACGCTAAGAGGGCGGACTCCGTCTCCGCCAATTCGCTGATATCTATCAAGAATTTGAGCCAGCCGCCTCGCTGAGGTCGACCGCTCTCGGGCGAACACTCTGCGCATTGGCAACGCATTGGAAGACGAGGTCCGTCGTCGATAGCGCAATCGGCGCGGGGCCGCATGTTCGTGATGCCTGCGCGCGGCACTTGCGGGACCTCCGGACGGGCGACGCGCGCGAGTTTCATTTCGACCTCGCGGCGGCCGGATGGAGCGATCTCGATGTGCTGCTGCGCCTGAGAAGCGAGGGCGAGATGTCGATGATCATCGTCGAGCAACATGCCCAGATGGGGATGGAAGTGGCCGAGCAAGGCATCGTCGTGGAACGCGGGCGTGTACGAACAGGCGGCTCCAAAGCCGAGCTGCCCGGCCGTTGGGACGAGATCGAGGATATGCTTGCGGCCACGCATTGATTGGGAGGCGCCGACGTATGCTCGCCTTCGAGGGGCCGTAGATCGGCTAGCGTGCCTCGTTTCGCGAGATGCCGTGCTTCTCGGCGAAAAGCGCGGCGCGAGCCTTCATCGCCGGCGATGCGGTCGGGCGCGGTTGTCGTCAGCCATCGACAGCTCCTCTAACGCGACCACGCAGGCGCGGCTCGAGTCGCCGCTCAATGGCGCGCAAGCGCCGGCCGGACAACGATCGCTCGCGACCCGCACGCCGAGCAGCGCAGCTCCAGCGCCACGTCCGGCACCGGCCGCCGGTAGGCAATCGGTCGCCTGGTGGTCGCACGCCGAAGTCGCGCTGTGCCGGCTATCGCGCGTCCGATGTGCGCGGTCCCGTTCCGTCGCCTCCGCTTTGTCCGCGAAGGTAGAAAGCTCGTGAATGTCAGGGCGGTGGATGGTGCCAGGGGCGCAATCGCACACCGATCATGAGGAATTGATTTCTGTATCTACAAGTGTGATCCACAGGGTGTGATACCGCCACTCATACCGCCATCGAGCGTTCATACACAGAAGTCGTCTCCTCGCCCTATAGCATCCATAAAGCCGCGCTCGGCGCACCCGAACCACCTCCGCGACAGATCGACTACACCTTTCCGAAGCCGGAAATGGCCCGTACATGTTGTCCCGCCAGACAGATGGTGTATCCAGTCGGCCGGCCGAATCAGTCGTGCTATACGCGCCGGCAAGGGCGGCGATTTGGGTCGAGCGACAACGCGATCTCCATCGCGCGGCGCCCGTGCCGACGTTTCCCTCGCGGACCAGCACCGACGCGGTAGCCCGCTCGCGACGCTCCAGGTCGCATCCGAGGAGCTGACCGTCTAAAGTTTCACGGGGTTCGTATCCTTCCCCTAAAGCCGTTCATCTGGCACACGCACGCCTCAGATTATCAGGAGAGCGCCATGGTATTCCCTGGCACGGGAAAGTTGATTGCTGCAGCTGGCGCCCTCGCCTCTTGCCTTCTGACGTGCGTTGCTCAGGCCGCCTCATGCGGTAACAACGCTGCCGGGTTTCAAAAGTGGAAAGTGGAGTTTGCCGAGGAGGCAAAGGCCGCCGGCGTCGGTCAGAAGGGCCTTGCAGCGCTTGCCGGCGCGAATTATGCCACCGCCACCATCCGGGTCGACCGCGCCGTCAAAAAGGCTTTCAGCGGCTCGGTCGACGAGTTCATGAGACGGCGCGGCGGGGCCGCGATCATTTCCAAGGGCCGCTCGCTCAAGAAGGCGAACGCGACGCTCTTCGCCGAGATCGAGCGCAGCTACGGCGTGCCTCCCGGGGTGCTGCTCGCCATCTGGGGCATGGAGACCGGCTTCGGCGCCGACATGGGCAAGCAGAATACCGTATCGGCGATCGTGACGCTCGCCTACGATTGCCGCCGCCCGGAGTTCTTCACGCCGCATGCCATCGCTGCGCTGAAGCTGGTCGACAGCGGCACGCTGAGCGCCGGCTCGGTCGGAGCGGCGCACGGCGAGATCGGCCACACTCAGTTCCTGCCCGACAACGTCCTGAAATACGGCGTCGGCAGCAAGAACCTGCTCGACAAGGCCACCGCGCTGACCTCCACCGCCAACTTTCTCGTCGCGCATGGCTGGAAGGCCGGCGGGGACTACAAGAGCAACATGGGCGCCATCGCGGGCTGGAACTCCGCGAGCGTCTATCAGCAGGCGATCGCCCGCATTGGGGCGGCAATCGACGGAAGCTAGCTAAGTAGCTGACGGATAACGATCAGCTGGATCTCGGTGGATGCCATCGGACATTACTAGGGCGGACCGTCTCCGCCAGAGATCCGCGTAACTTGCTCTCGCGGCCGTCCTTTGTTCCCGGCACCGACCCGGCCCGCGAGATCGCCCAGCCTTGCCATCGGATCGGCCGGGCGACGGTGGTGCCTGTCGCCTCAGGCGGCGGACAAGTGCTGGCGGAGCCACCCTCGCAGGGTTCCGGCATCCATCGCGCCCGCCCGCTGGGCGATGATCGCGCCGTTGCGGAACAGGATCAGCATCGGAATGCTGCGCACCCCGTACCGCGCGGCGATCTGCGGCGCCGCCTCGGTGTCGAGCTTGAGGAACCGGATGTCGGGCTCGAGCTCGCCGGCGACGCGGGCGAAGACCGGCGCCATCATCTTGCAGGGACCGCACCACTCCGCCCAGAAGTCGACGAGCACCGGTATGCTGTTCTTCTCGATCCAGCGGTCGAAATTGCCGGCCGAGACGGCGACCGGCGCACCGGTAAAGAGAGCCTTGTGGCAGCGACCGCATTTCGCCTCGCGCGCCGGCTTGTCCGCCGGCACCCGGTTGACGCTCTCGCAATGCGGGCAGACGACGAGGCGGGCTGCTTCGGCCATGGCCTGATCCTTCGATGCCGGCGAGCGACACGAGGATCAGCATAGCCTCGAAGCCCACCGATCGCACCGCCAGCCGAACGCCTGCGGCAACAGTGCCGCCGCAGCTACCTCGGATCGGCTGAAGGGGCGCGCGCGAGCTCCCGGTCGATCCGTTCGGCGGCCTCGAGCGCTGTGGCGACGGCCGCGTCCATGCACGGGAACTCGAGATAGTCGCCGGCGAGCGCGATGCGGCCGAGCGATCGCGTCAGCGCCGGCTGCAGCGCCGCCCGCCCCGGGAACGAGTACGGCGCGCCCTGCGGCCAGCGCTGCACGGCGATCTCGCGCACGAGTGCCCGCGATCCCGGAAACAGACGCTCGAGGTCGGCGAGGAAGCGTCGCTCGATCTCGGTGTCGGAGCCGGCCATCAGCTCCGCCGCGCCCGCGGCGCCGCGGAACAGCATCAGGCTGCCGCCGGGCCGGCGCGGGCCCGCGCGCAGCGTGCTCGCCTGGTTGAAGAAAACCCCGAAGGCGAGGCCCGGGGTGGCGATCGCGTAATTGCCGTCCCAAGGCATCGGCCCGGCCTCGGCGGTCAGCACGGCGGCCGACAGGAACGGCCCGTAGCGGATGGCGGCGAGCGCCTGCGCGGTATCGGCCGGCAGGCCCTGGATGATGCGGCCGGCGACGTCGGCCTGCGTCGCGACGATCACATGACGGGCGGTCGCGCGCTGCTCGCCGCCCGCAGCGCGGTAGACGACCGTGACCTCGTCGCCGTGTTGCGACACGGAGACGGCCTCGGCGCCGAGCCGCAGCCGTGGACCGAGCTCCGCGGCGATCGCCTGCGGCAGCCGCGCCGAACCGCCGAGAAGATTGCGGCCGAAGGAATGCGGGCTCCAGACCTGGGCGAAGGAGGTGAGCCCGTAGCCGGCGGCCATCGCCTCCGGCGGCGCAGCGGTCCGCTCCGTGATGGTCCGCAGCATCAGATCGACGTCCGGATGCAGCGGGCCGATGAAGTCCCGCAGCGTGCGGCCGTTGTCGAAGGCGAGCTGGCGCAGCCGGTATCGGTCCGGGCCCTCGCCGGCGACGGGCCGCTGCACATCGAGTAGGCGGCGCACGCCGCGCCGCAGCGACAGTCCCATCCGGATGAAGGACAGGCGCCCGGCGAGGCCGAGCGACAGCCGGAAGGGAAACGTTTCCGGGCGCCCGCCGGCGACCAACCGGCCGCCGAAGGCGAGTCCCATCCGGTCGCCGGGAATGGGGCGCAGCGGGAGGCCGAGCTCGGCGACGAGCCGCCCGACCGGCGTCGCGTCGCTGCCGAAGAGGTGGGCGCCGAAGTTGAGCCAATAGTCGCCGCGCGGCTCCGAGCGGATACGGCCGCCCGCCCTGTCGGCCGACTCGAGCAGCAGCACATCGCGGCCCCGCAGTCGCCAGGCCGCCGCGAGGCCGCCGATGCCGCCGCCGACGACGATCACCTCGTACGATCCCGCCGTCACCCCGACGCTCCGCTCCGGTCGCGGCCCGGTCGCGTGCCGCGGAGTGCGGTCTTCCCGCCGATGCGAGCCGAGGTCAATGCGGCCGATCGGCGGGGGGGACGGCGGCGCGCGACCGACCGATCGAGACCCGGCGCGGCCGCCACCGGCGCCCTGGCGCCTCCCGGGGACCGGGCGGTCTCAACAGTGCGGCAGGCCGCGATAGATGCGCGAGTCGAGCATCGCCTCGACAAAGGCCTTGCCCGAATGGCGGTTGAGAGCCGGATCGGCGAGGAACCTGTGGCCGGCAATCAGCGCCTCCTCGGAGGCCAGAAGCGCCGAGGCCTCCTCGAGCGACTCGTAGAACAGCGGATAGGCGGCACCGAGTTGCTCGACGATCGCCGGATGGCGATTGACGACGATCGGGGTCGCCCGGGCAAGACATTCGAGCAGCACCGGATGTGCGGCCGCCGCAGTCACGTCGGCGAAGACGACGGATCGTTGCAGCAGCGCCTCGTAGTGGTACGCGCTCCTGAACGGCATCGCCTCGATATCGGGCGCGGCCGGACCCGAAGCATCGCCGGGCACTCCGAGTTGGATTTTCTTGTGCCCTGGAGAGGCGAGCCGTGAGAAGCTTTCCGGGCGCTGCAGCCAGGTCCCGATCTGCAGCAGCTGCCGCGGCGACGACCGGCGATAGCCCGCCTCCGAGAACAAGGGCAGGCGAAGATCCACCGGATGCGGAACGATCTCGACCGGCACGCCGAGACGCCGGAACCAGTCCGCCTGGGATTCGGATAGCGCGAACAGGCCGAGACAGTTCGGAAGACTCCGGCGGAAGGCCTCGGTGGCACAGTAGGCCTCCGGACCGGCGACGGCCTCGTCGCCGCCCGGCATGCGCGCCGGATTATGCACGACGCCGATCCACGGCTCGCTGTGCGGCAGGCAGCCCCGATAGTGCGGCACGCGCCACCCGAAGGTGGTGTCGACCATCGAGTCGAACAGCACGCCCTTCGGATGGGTGAGCGAGCCCAGCGCACGCAGGGCGAACTGCCAGCCGAGAGTGGGCTGTTTCTGGCCGAGATCGCTGGTGAACAGCCGGATGCGTCGCCCTGGTTTCTGCGTCAGGTCGGATCGCGCAAATCCGTGCAGCACGCGCGGCACGGATTTGCCGTCGTAGCGGGCCGGCCGAACGTTGAATTCCGGGGGCAAGGTGGCGACGCGGACGTCGGCTTCCCAGACTGCACGCCGGAAAGCGATCTGGTCGTTGTGCCACCACTCCGGCTGCGCGAGGTAAGCGGTGCGCCAAGCCTGCAAAAACGCCAGCGAGGCCCGCGACTTGCGGAAGGCGACCACCCCGGCATTGAACTCAGGAAAGGCGTCGGGAATGTCGGTCGAGTTCTCATTGTAGCGGTAGGGCGCGTGCGCGACGGCGATATCGAATCGGTCGAGAAGCCGGAAGACGCCGGAGATGTCGCCGGTGACCTCGACGTCGGTGTCGAGGAAAAGCAGGCGGTCGCTACCGTCGCGCTCGATCGCGGCGAGAAAGGCTTCGATTCGGGAAACGAATCCGGGATGCCCCCATGGCGGATAGTCCACCTTGAACTCGGCAAACCTGTTCGCGACGAGGACGACCTCATCGAAGGCCGCGCGCACCGACGGTCCCGCGGCGTCGGTGAAGAGGATCGCCGGCAGCTCGGGCATGCGGGGACGGACGCTCGCGAGCGACCGCGTGGCCTCGCCTCGGTAGCGCTCTCCCACCGCGACATAGGCGAGGCAGCAGCCCGATCCGGATGCTCCGCGCCCACCGGCAGCTGCCGCCATCCCTCTCTCCTCCGACTACGACGACCTGCTCACGCCGGTATCGACAGGAACTTCGCGAGCCGGGCGTTGAAGGCGCCGGCCTGCTCGATGCTGGCGATGTGCGCGGCATCCGGGATCATATCGAGCTCCGCTCCCGGGATGCCGCGGGCCAGCGCCTCGGACATGGCCGGCGGCGTTGCCTGGTCCTCGGCACCGACCATGATGAGCGTCGGGCACGAGATCTCACCGAGGCGCGCCGAGACGTCGTAGCCGATGATGGCACCGGCGGCGCCGACGAAGCCCTTCGGATCGGTGCCGAGAATCATCCGCCGAATCCGCTCGACCGTGGCCAGCTCGCGCTCGCGAAAGCCTTGCGTGAACCAGCGGCCGAGCGTGGCCTCGGCGATCGCCGCCATGCCGCCCGCCTCGACGGCGGCGATCCGCTCGCGCCACATCTGATGCGCGGGCGGCGGATAGGCGGCGGTGGAGTCGGCGACGACGAGGCGCTCGATCCGGCCCGGCTCGGCCAGCGCCAGCGTGAGGCCGATCATGCCGCCGAGCGAGAGCCCGACCCAGGTCGCGCGCTCCGCCCCGACCTCGTCGAGCACGTCCGAGGCGTCGGCCGCGAGGTCGGCCATGGCATAGGGCGGCTCGGACACCCGGCTCCGGCCGTGGCCGCGCACATCGAAGCGGACCACCGTGAAGTGCGGCCGCAGCAGATCCATCTGCGGCTCCCACATGTCGCGGTTCGCGGCCAGCGAATGGGCGAGGACGAGGACTGGCCCCTGCCCCTCCACCGAGTAGTCGATGCCGTTCATGTCCCTCCCCCTTTGTCGGACCGATTCATCCGCCCCCCTCCTTCTCCTCCCCGGTTCCCCGTCATTGCGAGGAGCGAAGCGACGAAGCAATCCAGCCTTGCAGCGCTGCAACAGAAGCTGGATTGCTTCGCTGCGCTCGCAATAACGAGGAGCGCGTTCAGGAGGCGCGTCTTCCTCACACCACCTCCGCAGCGAGCGGCCCGAGGGGCGCGTCAAGCCTTCCTGGCGTGCTCGGAATCGACCGAGCGCGTCTCGCCGGTGTCGACGAGCGTGCGCGTGGCATCCACCGAGGCATAGGTCCAGAAGATCGTCAGCGGCTCGGTCGCCGAGGCGTTGCGGAAGCGGTGCGGCAGGTTGGCGGGTATCCAAGTCGTGTCCTGGGCGCGCACGACGATCTCCTCTCCGGCGATCTCGGCGACGCCCTCGCCCGAGAGCACCATCACGCTCTCCTCGCAATTGTGGAAATGCCGCTGGATGGCCGAGCCGGGGGCGATCACGGTGATGCCGTTGATGAGCTGCGTCGCCCCGGCCTTCCGCGTGACGAGCGGGATCGTGCGATTGCCGCCGCCGCGGTCGGCAGCCGGAATCTCGGAGGGCCGGAAGAGGACGCCGCGCATCTCCGTCATGGTTCGCACTCCAGGCTGAGGAACGGGCACGGACCTTAGCGGCCAATCGCGCAAAGGGAAGCGCGCCGACGCGTTCGCACCGCGTTCCGCGATAAGATGTCTGATAGCGCGCCAACGCCGCGGCCAGGCGGGCTTTCTTCCTTCTCCCATAGGGAGAAGGTGGCCGCGAAGCGGCCGGATGAGGGGGTACGGCGCTCGTCCTGATGCTCCGTAACCCCTCACCCGCCGCCCTTCGGCGGCACCCTCTCCCCTGTGGGAGAGGGAAGAAGGGCCCTCGTTTGACGCCCTCTGGTCTTATGTCTTATACAACAATGTGCCGACCCGCCGGGCCGACAGCTGGCTCGACGCGCCCCGGCCGGGCGCCGGCCGCGTTGAACATCTCGATCGACAGGAGGATGGATGAGCATCCCACAATGCCTGGTTCACGCGCCGGGCGACAGTTGCGGCGTGGTCGTGGTGGAAGGCCTGAAGGCCGGTACCGACATGCTCTGCGTCGTCACCCGCAACGACACCAGCTTCCAGCTGCAGGCGGCGCAGGACATCCCCATCGGCCACAAGGTGGCGCTGCAGGATCTCGCGGTCGGCGACACGGTGATCAAGTACGGCGAGGACATCGGCAAGGTCGTCGCGCCTGTGAAGAAGGGCGAGCACCTGCACGTCCACAACATGAAGACGAAGCGGTGGTGAGGCGATGATGCAGCACAATTCCGAAGTCGCGATTGCCGCGGCGACACCGCAGACGAAATCCTCGATAACCTCGAAGGATTATTCGAAGCTCCGCTTCTCCGGCTTCCGGCGCGAGAACGGCCGCGTCGGCGTGCGTAACCATGTCGTCATCCTGCCGCTCGACGATCTGTCGAACGCCGCCTGCGAGGCGGTCGCCAACATGATCAAGGGCACGCTGGCGCTGCCGCACGCCTATGGAAGGCTGCAATTCGGCGAGGATCTCGAGACCTTCTTCCGCACGCTGATCGGCATCGGCTCGAACCCGAACGTCGCCGCGGTGGTCGTCATCGGCATCGAGGACGGCTGGACCAAGCGCGTCGTCGACGGCATCGCCAAGACCGGCAAGCCGGTGACCGGCTTCGGCATCGAGGGCTTCGGCGACATCGCCACCATCGGCAAGGCGGCGCACGTCGCCAAGCAGTACCTGCACTGGGCGAGCGAGCTGCAGCGCGAGGAATTCCCGATCAGCGAGCTGTGGGTCTCCACCAAGTGCGGCGAGTCCGACACGACGACGGGCCTGTCGTCCTGCCCGACGGTCGGCAACATGTACGACAAGCTGATCCCCGTCGGCATCACCGGCGTGTTCGGCGAGACCTCCGAGATCACCGGCGCCGAGCATCTGTGCAAGGCGCGGGCGGCGACGCCCGAGCTCGGCGAGCGCTGGTACAAGATGTGGAAGGCCTACCAGGAGGACGTGATCGAGGCGCACAAGACCGACGATCTTTCCGACAGCCAGCCGACCAAGGGCAACATCGCCGGCGGCCTGTCGACGATCGAGGAAAAGGCGCTCGGCAATCTCGAGAAGATCGGCCATACGACGAAGTACATCGATATCCTGGAACCGGCCGAGATGCCGAAGTCCGGACCGGGCCTCTACTACATGGACTCTTCGTCCGCCGCCGCCGAATGCGTGACGCTGATGGCCGCCGGCGGCTGGGTCGTGCACACCTTCCCGACCGGCCAGGGCAACGTCATCGGCAACCCGATCGTCCCGGTGATCAAGATCACCGGCAACCCGAAGACTATGCGCACCATGTCCGAGCACATCGACGTCGACGTCACCGGCATCCTGCGCCGCGAGCAGACGCTGGAGAGCGCCGGCGACGCGCTGATCGACATGATCATCCGCACCGCCAATGGCAGGAACACCGCGGCGGAGGCGCTCGGCCACCGCGAATTCGTGATGACCAAGCTCTATCGCAGCGCCTGAGGCGTCGCGCTTTCCGAGGGCGCGGCTTCGTCGCGCCCTCGCCTTCCATCATTCTCGCCCATGCGGGCCGTCAGGCGGTCCGTGCGCTCGCCCCGCCGGCGATGCCGGGGATCCCGCGCGAGGGGCTCAGCGCATGGGCGCCGTCGCCGAGCAGCGCCTGCGCAACGGCCAGCACCGCGAGATAGGCCGGATACTCCCAGCCGCCGTTCGCTGCCGAGAACACCCAGCCATTGCCGGCATGTACCCAGACGGCGCCGAGCAGGATCGGCAGCAGCGCCAGCGAAACCCAGCGTGTCTGCACGCCGAGGATCAGGAACAGGCCGCCGACAATCTCGGCCAGCACGGTAAGGTAGGCGAGCCCGGCCGGCAGGCCGAGAGATTCGAAGAAGCCCGCCGTTCCGGCGAGGCCGAAGGTGACGACCTTCAGGAGCAGGCCGTGCGCGAGGAACATCACGCCGAGGGAAACGCGTAGCAGGAACACGCCATAATCACGGGAGGTGTAGGCCATCGGGAATCTCCATGCATCTGCATCGATCGCATTGCGAGCGATCTATGCGGTTGCATATTTCCTGTCAAGACCTATGTAGCTGCATAGATCGAAAGGAGGACGCGGAATGGCCGTTCCCGCCGAGCAGCCGCCGGCCGCGCTGAACGAGTCCCTGCAGACCGCATGGGCGCGTCTGTTGCGGGCCCATCATGCGCTCACCGTGGCGATCGGCGGCGACCTCAAGCAGGCCGGATTCCCGCCGCTCGACTGGTACGACGCGCTGCTCGCCCTCGGCCGCGCGCCCGAGGGGCGGCTGACGCCGCGCGAGCTCGAGCAGCGCATGGTGCTGGCGCAGTACAACTGCTCGCGGCTCGTCGACCGGCTCGAGGCGGAAGGCCTCGTGCGCCGCACCCCCTTCCCGGGCGACCGCCGCCGGCAGCTGATCGAGATCACCGAAGAGGGCCGCGCACTGCGTCTTCGCATGTGGCCGCCCTACGCGCAGTCGATCGAGCGCCACATCGGCAGCAAGCTCGGCGACGCCGACGCCGCCCGGCTCGCCGAGCTGCTGGCGCCACTGCTGCCGGACGCCGGCGGCACCTGCGCGCCGGTGGAGGAGGAGTGTGGAGCGGCGGCGGAGAGCTGTGGGGACGGCGATGCCGCTCAATCCGCGACGAACCCACGCCCTTGGATGGATCGCGCGCAGTGATCACGCGGCAGCTTCAGTATCTCGTGACGCTCGCCAAGGAGCGCCACTTCGCCCGTGCGGCCGCGATCTGCAACGTCACGCAGCCAACCCTTTCGGCAGGGATCAAGCAGCTCGAGGAGGGCTTCGGCGTGCTGATCGTCGAGCGGGGCCGTCGCTTCGTCGGCTTCACTCCGGAAGGGGCGAAGATCCTCGGCTGGGCGCAACGCATGCTCGCCGATTACGAGGGGCTGCAGCAGGAGCTAGGCCTGATGCAGGCCGGACTCATCGGCAAGCTCAGGATCGGCGCCATCCCGGTGGCGCTTTCAGCCCTCCCCTTGCTGACACGGCCGTTCTCCGAGAAGCATCCGCTGGCGACGATGACCGTGATCTCGCAGACCTCGCGGGAGATTCAGCGCGGGCTGGACACGTTCGAGCTCGATGCCGGGGTGACCTATCTCGACAACGAGCCGCTCTCCGGCGTCCGGACCGTTCCGCTGTACGAGGAGCACTATGTGCTGCTCGTCCCCGCCGACGCGCCGCTCGCCGGCCGACCGTCCGTCGCCTGGCGCGAATCCGCCGCGCTGCCGCTCTGCCTGCTGACCCCCGACATGCAGAACCGGCGCATCCTCGACATGCATTTCCGGGCCTCTGGTGCGACCGTGAAGCCGGTGTTCGAAACCAATTCGGTGCTGATGCTGCTCGTCCACCTT
The DNA here is from genome assembly GCA_023430145.1 of Pseudomonadota bacterium. GTDB lineage: Bacteria > Pseudomonadota > Alphaproteobacteria > Rhizobiales > Methylopilaceae > JAEZCD01. The sequence goes on along the minus strand of JAEZCD010000264.1, from coordinate 5,076 downwards.
CGATCCGGGCTGCTCTCGACCATTCTGCCGCATACGCTCGTCTCGAGTCTGGCGCCGCTTGCCGGCCTCGCCGCGGTGCCGCTGGTGGAGCCCGAGGCGAAGCACACGATCGGCCTCGTGCTCGCCGAGCGGGAGCCGCTGCAGCCGCTGGCGCGGGCCCTGCTCGAGTGTGCCGCGAGCGCCGGCATGGCCGAGAAGCTGGCGCTCGCCCGCTGATAAGCCGCTTCTATCGGACGATAAAAACTATCAGTTTGCACCGAGTACTGCTTCGTCCGAGTTTCCCAGCGACTTCGATCCACCGCGACGGTGTGCTCCGAAGTCGATGCGCCGGTCACCCGAATAAAGCGTCCCTGCCGATTTCGGCGCGCCGCTTCGGGACCGCTGCCGAGGAGGAGACAAAATGGCCAAAATCGTCTGCGTTCTCTACGACGATCCGATCCACGGCTTTCCGCCGCGCTACGCCCGCGACGCCATCCCCACCGTGTCGAGCTACCCCGGTGGCCAGACGACGCCGACGCCGAGGGCGATCGACTTCACGCCCGGCGAGCTGCTCGGCTCGGTGTCGGGCGCGCTGGGCTTGCGCAAATGGCTAGAGAGCCAGGGCCACACGCTCGTCGTCACGTCAGACAAGGACGGCCCCGACTCGCGGCTCGAGAAAGAACTACCGGACGCCGACATCGTCATCTCGCAGCCCTTCTGGCCGGCCTATCTGACCGCCGAGCGGATCGCCAAGGCGAAAAAGCTGAAACTGGCGCTGACCGCGGGAATCGGCTCCGACCATGTCGACCTGCAGACCGCGATGGAGCGCGCCGTCACGGTCGCGGAGGTCACCTACTGCAACTCGATCAGCGTCGCCGAGCACGTGGTGATGATGATTCTCGGCCTCGTGCGCAACTACATCCCCTCGCACGACTGGGCTCGCAACGGCGGCTGGAACATCGCCGATTGCGTCAGCCGCGCCTACGACCTCGAGCAGATGCAGGTCGGCACCGTCGCCGCCGGCCGCATCGGCCTCGCCGTGCTGCGCCGCCTCGCACCGTTCGACGTGAAGCTGCACTACACCGACCGGCACCGGCTGCCGGCGACGGTCGAGCAGGAGCTGAACCTCACCTACCATCCGACCACGCAGGAGATGGTGAAGGTCTGCGACGTTGTCACCATCAACGCCCCGCTCCATCCCGAGACCGAGCACCTGTTCGACGACAGGCTGATCGCGACGATGAAGCGCGGCGCCTACATCGTGAATACCGCGCGGGGAAAGATCTGCGACCACGACGCGATCGCCCGGGCACTGGAGAGCGGCCAGCTCGCGGGCTATGCCGGCGACGTGTGGTTCCCGCAGCCGGCGCCGAAGGACCATCCCTGGCGGACGATGCCCTGGAACGGCATGACGCCGCATACCTCGGGCACGACGCTGTCGGCGCAGGCTCGCTACGCGGCCGGCGTGCGCGAAATCCTCGAATGCTGGTTCGAGGAACGGCCGATCCGCGACGAATACCTGATCGTCGATGGCGGCAGGCTCGCCGGCACTGGCGCCCACTCCTACAGCGCCGGCAATGCGACGGCCGGCTCCGAGGAGGCGGAAAAGTTCAAGCAGGCGAGTTGAGCGGCCGAGCGCAATCTCCGAACCCTCATACCCGGGCCCGCACAAAGCGCCGCAACCCGGGTATCCAGGCTTTACTACAGAGGAGAAGACTCGAGGGCCGGGTCCTCGCCCGGCCATGAGGAGAAGCTTTCCCGGACTATTCTTCCGACTGCTCCCCTACTCCCCCAGCGTCACCCCGTTGAACGGCTGCCGGCCGAGCGGGTCCATCTTGTAGCCGGAGACTTCCTTTCGCGTCGCCGTGTGGACCACCGAATGGGCGAGCGGCACCCAGGGCGCCTCGCGCTTGAAGATCTCCTGCGCCTTCCGATAGAGCGCCGTGCGCTCGGCGCGGTCGGTGGTCAGCTTCGCCTTCTGGATCAGCGCGTCGTACTCCTCGTTGCACCAGCGGGCGATGTTGTTGCCGCCGATGCGGGCCGAGGTGCAGCCGAGCAGCACGTCGAGGAAATTATCCGGATCGCCGTTGTCGCCGGTCCAGCCGTAGAGGGCGAGCGGCGACTCGCCGCCCATCAGCTTGCCGCGATACTCGCCCCATTCCGCGGTCACGAGCTTCAGCCGGATGCCGAGCTTGGAAAGATCGTCGGCGATCATCTCCGCCACGCGGCGGCCGTTCGGATTGTAGGGGCGGCTCACCGGCATGTACCAGAGCTCGCTGTCGAAGCCGTTGGGGTAGCCAGCCTCGGCGAGGAGACGCTGCGCCGCGGCGAGATCGTAAGGGTAGTCCTTCACCTCGTCATTGTAGGCCCACAGCGTCGGCGGCACCGGGTTCTTGGCCGGCACGCCGGCGCCGGCATAGACGGCATCGACTATGGTCCGCTTGTCGATCGCTATGTTGATGGCGCGGCGCACGCGGACATCGTCGAAGGGCGGCTTCGACGTGTTGATGGCGAGATAGCCGATGTTGAAGCCCTCCTGCGAGAGCAGCTTCAGGCTCGGATCGCTGGCGATGCGCTTCACGTCGGACGGGTTCGGGAAGGCCATCACGTGGCACTCGCCGGCGCGAAGCTTGGTGAGCCGCACGACCGGGTTCGGCGTGATCGAGAAGACCAGCGTGTCGATCGGCTGCTTGCCCTCGAAGTAGTCGGCGAAGGCGCGATAGCGGATGGAAACGTCCTTCTGGAAGCCGGCGAAGGTGAAGGGACCGGTGCCGATCGGCTGCAGGTCGAGTTTTTCCGGCGTTCCGGCGGCGAGCAGCTTGTCGGCGTACTCGGCCGACAGGACGACGTTGAACGGCATCGCGAGGTCGGCGAGGAACGGCGCCTCCGGCCGCGTCAGGCGGATGCGCACCGTGCGGTCGTCGAGCTTGTCGATCGACTTCAAGAGGTCGGGCATGCCCATGTCCTTGAAGTAGTCGAAGCTCGTGCCGGAGACCTTGTGGTAGGGGTGATCCTCCTTCCACTGCCGGTTGAGCGAGAACAGCACGTCGTCAGCGTTCATCGTCCGGCTCGGCGTGAACAGCGCGTTCGAGTGGAACTTCACGCCCTCGCGGAGGCGGAAGGTGTACTCCGTGCCGTCCGGCGACACCGTCCAGCTCTCGGCGAGGCCGGGGGCGATCTCGGTCGTGCCCGGCACGAACTCGACGAGCGTGTTGAACATCGGCTTGGCCGCGTTCATGCCGGTCGTCGTGGTGATGATCTGCGGGTTGAGCGCTTCCGGATTGCCCTCCGAGCAGAAGACGAGCGTCGAGGCGGCCGCGGGCGAGGCGGCGAGCGCCAGGAGGACGGCGAGCGGACGAAGGGAGCTGATCATGCGGGGACGAGGCTCGGTTCGGTTGCGGGCTGGTCGGCGATCTGGGCCGGCAGGTCGATGATGAAGCGCGTCCCCTCCCCGAGCCGGCTCTCCACGTCGATGCGGCCGTTCAGGGTGCGGGTGACGAGATTGTAGACGATGTGCAGGCCGAGGCCGGTATTGCCGCGGCTGCGCCCGGTGGTGAAGAACGGGTCGAACACCCGCGACAGGTTCTCGGGCGCGATGCCGCTGCCGTCGTCGCCGAACTCGATGCGCACACGGCCGGGCCGCGGCTCGGCGACGACGATCGAGATGCGCCCCGACTGGCCCTCGTCATAGGCGTGCGCGGCAGCGTTGACGATCAGATTGGTCAGCACCTGGGCGAGCGCGCCCGGATAGGTGTCGACGGTGAGGCCGGGGCGGCATTCGACCGAGACGCGGTGGCCGGTGCGCTTGATCATCGGCCCGAGGCTGATGAGCAGCTCGTTGAGCCAGGTCTGCATGTCGAATTTTCGGCGCTCGCCGCTCGCCTGGTCGGCGGCGACCTGCTTGAAGCTGTGCACGAGGTCGGCGGCGCGGGTCAGGTTGTAGAACAGGAGCCGTGAGCCCTCGTTCATGCGGTCGACGAAGCGAGCGAACTGCGAGCGGCCGACCTGGCCGCGCGTGGCCGCGTCGCCGAACTGCCGCGCCTCGTCGCCGAGCGCCGTCGCGGTCGTCAGCGCGACGCCGAGCGGGGTGTTGATCTCGTGCGCGACGCCGGCGACGAGCTGGCCGAGAGAAGCGAGCTTCTCGGCCTGGATCAGCTCGGCCTGCGTCTGCCGCAGCTCCTCGAGCGCCCGGTCGGCGCGATCCTTGGCCTTGCGCAGTGCCCGCTCGCGATTGCCGATCTCGGTGACGAAGAAGCTCGCCGCGCGGGCGATGTCGCCGAGCTCGTCGCGGCGGTCGTCGAGCTCGACGGCGCCGGCGCTCGGGTCGGCGGCGAGCTCGCGCACGCGGGCCTGCAGGAGCTCGAGCGGATGGGTGATCGAATGGGCGACCGCGAAGGCGATCCCCGAGCCGAGCAAGAGGCCGAAGGCGGCGCCGGCGATCAGCACCTGGCGGATGAAGTCGCCGATCCGCGCCGAGTCGGTGGCAAGCGTGTCGTTCAGCTTGCGAGCGCTGGCCGTCATGCCGGCGGCCGTGGCGTTCATCTCGGCGATCATCTCGTTCTGGGTGCGCAGGCCCTCGGTGACGGTGCCGAGCGCGTCGCTCCATTGCGCGAGCGCGTCGATCATCTCGGACTGGATCAGCGGCGAGATCGGCAGCGACGCGACGGTCGCGGCGACGTTGCGGCTCTCCTCGAGCAGCACCGCGCTGGCGACCGGATCGCGGCGGGCCAGCGCATCGGCGGTCCGCTGGCTGAGCTTCAGGGTAGCGATGGCGATGTTCTGGGTCGCCTGCTCGGTCTCGGCCGACTGCACCGAATAGGTGAGCAGCTGCGCCACCTCCTCGTGCAGCGCGCGCTGGTCGGTGACCGTCACCTTCAGCAGCCGGTCGACGAAGGCGTTGAGATCGGACTCGGTGACCGGGTCGGCGACATCGCCCGGCGGCTCGCGGCGGATGCTGGCCTCGAGCGCGCTGGCGAGCGAGGTGAGCTCGTCGGCCTCGCCGCCGCCACCGGTGCGCAGCAGCCCGGCGAGATCGACGGCGGCGTTCTTCATGCGCGTCAGCGAGAAGACGCGCCGCCGCCCCGCCTCGGCGGGGTG
>JAEZCD010000033.1 GCA_023430145.1 Pseudomonadota bacterium | reverse complement strand
GTGCGGCATCGCCCGGTCGGGCCGCGGGACGAGGCGATGCGCGCCGCGCGCACCTGCTACGACCATCTCGCCGGCCGCCTCGGCACCGGCATCGCGCAAAGCCTCGAGAGCCGCGGCCATCTAGCGCTCGGCGACGGCGCCGCCGCGCTGACGGAGCCGGGCAGGCGCTTTCTCTGCGAGCGCATCGGCATCGAGCTTGCGGGCGGCGGCAGGCGCCCGCTCTGCCGGCTGTGTCTCGACTGGAGCGAGCGCCGTCCGCATCTGGCCGGCCGCGTCGGCGCGGAGCTGTGTCGCCGCGCCTTCGAGCTGGGCTGGGTCGAGCGCGTCCGCGACAGCCGGGCGGTCGCCGTCACGCCCGCCGGCCGAAGCGCCTTTGCCGAGCTTTTCGGGATCGAGGCGTGAGGGCGCCCCTACCCGGGCCGGCGAAGCGCCGGGTCCCGGGCAGCAGCAGAGGAGCAGGCTGGCCGGGACATGCCCGGCCACGAGGAGCGACCGTGCGCGGCACTCTCAGGGCTTGGCGATGTGCCAGACGCCGTTGACGCCGTCGCCGGTGACATCGCCGGCCTTGGTGTCCTTCACCCAGGTGTAGAGCGGCTTGCCCTTGTAGGCCCACTGCATCTTGCCGTCGTCGCGCTTGATGGTCGTCCAATCACCCATCGCCTTGGCGTCGGCGGCGGCCATCAGCGGCGGCCAGTTGGTGGCGCAGGGCCCGTTGCAGGCCGACTTGCCGGCCGAGTCGCGGTCGAAGGTGTAGAGGGTCATCCCCTTGGCATCGACGAGCGCTTCGCCCTTGGCGGTGCTCGCGGTCTTGGCGGGCTCCTGCGCCAGCGCGAAGCCGGCGGTGAGGGAGACGACGGCGGCAGCCATGAAGAAAGACTTCAGCACCGAATCCTCCTTTTATCCTTAGCTCCCCGCGAGCGCGGCGTCGCCGCGGGCCGGGGAACGGGAGAAAGATAGGGCGCGGCGGGGCCGGCGGCACCGTGGGATGGGTTACGGGCGTCACGTCCCGCGAGCCAGGCGTCCTCGCGCGGCGCTACAGCCCGCGAAGATGCGGGTAGTCCTCGAGTAATCCCTTCTCGTCCATGCGCCGAAAAGTCTCCAGCATCGTGCGCAGGCCGAAGGCGCGATCGGCGGCGGAGAGATAGTCGAACCGCGCAAGCGCTTCGGCCGGCGTCAGCCGCTCCCTGACGAGCAGGCGGAACAGCTCCGGAATGTCGCGCTGATCGACATAGGCCTCGATGACCGGCATGTATTCCCGGTGCGCGTTCGGATAGAGATAGTCGCGGGCGCGGATCGTATCGACCCAGAGCCCGTCCGGCCGTTCCGGATCGAGCGGGACACGCTTCGGCTTGCGCTCGTCGTCCATCCTCGCCCTTCCCTGTTCGCCAGCGAAGCCGATTCTGCCGCTCGCCGTCGCGGCCGGCAACACAGACCGAAGCCGCCGCTTGACGATCGGCCGGCACTCCGCTCAATATCGATAACGATAATGGCCCCGGCGATGAACACAGTCGTCCTCAAGCGGCCGCGCGACTTCGTCTACGAGACGATGAAGCGGCGCATCATGATGAACGAGCTGATGCCCGGCAGCGTGCTGACCGAGCTCGGCATGGCGCGCGAGCTCGGCTGCAGTCAGGGCACCATCCGCGAGGTGCTGTTCCAGCTGCAGGAGGACGGGCTCGTCACCCGCGCCGGCCATCGCGGCACCATGGTGACGCGGCTCGACGCGGAGGAGGCGCAGGAGATTCTGGCGCTGCGCCGGCGCATCGAGGTGCGCGGCGCGCTGCGGGCGGCACAGAATGTCCAGGAGGCCGATCTGCGGCGCATCCGCGCTCTGCTCGGCGACATGGAAGCCGCGGCACGGGCCGAGGACGCGTTCGGGGTGATGGAGCTCGACATGGCTTTCCATCTCGCCGTCTTCCGGCTCGCTCGGCTCGAGGCGATGGAGCAGATTCTCACCCGCTGCACGTTGCACACGCACCGCTCGCGCGTCTGGGCGCCGGGCCACCGGCGGCCGCTCGTCGAGACGGCGCGCCGCCACGAGGTGCTGATCGACAAGCTCGCCGCCCACGACGGCTCCGGGCTTTCGGTCGCCCTCGGCGAGCACATCGACACGATCGTCGCGGAGACCGCGGAATGACGCCGTGGGTTGATCCCGAGATGACGGTGCTGCTCGAGCGCCTGCGCGCTGCGCCGCCGTTCGACTTCAAGGCGGCGCCGATCGAGGAGGCGCGCGAGAAAGCGGACGCCGGCACCATCCCCTGGTCGGCGGGAGCCCCGGATATGCCGACCGAGGAGCTGTCGATACCCGGTCCGGGCGGACCCATGCGCGCGCGGCTCTACCGGCCGCTCGGCGGCACGGACGGGCGCCTCACGGTCTGGGCGCATGGCGGCGGCTGGACCTTCGGCTCAATCGACACCCATGACGGCACGATGCGCAACTTCGCCGAGAAGCTCGGCAGCCCGGTGCTCGGCATCGACTATCGGCTGGCGCCGGAGCACCCGTTCCCGGCCGGATTGGACGACACGCTGGCGGCGATCGTATTCGCCGAAAGCGGCGGCCTCGGCGCGCCCATCCCGGCCGAGAGAATCGCCGTGGCCGGAGACTCGGCCGGCGCCAACCTCGTGCTCGCCGCGCTGATCGCGCGCCGGGATGCGGGACTGCCGGCGCTCGCCGGCGCGGCGCTCTATTACGGCTGCTACGCGCCCGACTTCTCGACCGGCAGCCACGCCGCCTTCGGCGACGGGCCCTACATGCTGACGACCGTCAACATGCGCTGGTACTGGCGCAACTTTCTCGGTGCCGAGCCGGAGGAGACGACCTCGCTCGCCGCGCCGCTGCGGGCCGAGCTTTCCGGCCTGCCGCCGCTCTATCTCGCCGCCGCCGGGCTCGACCCCTTGCGCGACGACACGCTCCTCATCGCCGCCCGGCTCGCCGCCGCCGGCGTCGACTTCCGTTGCGACCATGTCCCGGGCGTGGTGCACGGCTGCCTGCGCATGACCCGGGAGCTCGGCGCTGCACGGCGAATGATCGCCGCCGGCGCCGGCTTCGTCGCCGAACGTCTCAACGAGAACAGCCGTCTCAACGAAAGCAGACTGGGAGGAACGTCACCATGGAACGCCGCACTTTCCTGAAGCTCACCGCCGGCGCAGCGCTGGCCGCTCCGCTCGCCAAGCCCGCCCTCGCGCAGGATGCGACGGTGCGCTGGTGGTACCATTTCGACAATCCGCAGAACTCGCCGGCCGAGCTCGTGGCGAAGTTCGAGCGCGAGAACCCGGGCATAAAAATCCAGGCTGAGCCGATCCCGTGGGGCGGCGGCAACGACTACCAGAACCGGCTGTTCGCGGCGATCGTCGCCGGCAATGCACCGGACGCGGCCATGGTGCGCCTCTCCTGGGCGGCCCGCTTCGCCTCGATGAAGGCGCTCGCCCCGCTCGACGAGGCGATCGCCGCATGGCCGGGCAAGAGCGACATCGCCGACAACATCTGGAAGATCAATCGCGGCGCCGACGGCAAGCAATACTACCTGCCGCTGCAATACGTCGTCATCTACCTCTACTACCGCAAGGATCTGTTCGACGCCGCCGGCCTGCAGCCGCCCAAGACCTTCGACGAGTTCCTCAGCTCGGCCAAGGCGCTGACCAAGGACGGCATGGCCGGCTTCGGCATGCGCGGCGGCGCCGGCGGCTTCGACAATTGGGGGCCGTTCGTGCTCGGCGGCGGCGCGAGCTTCGACAAGGGCGGCATGGTCACCGACAAGGCGATCGCCGCCAACAAATGGTACGTCGACCTCGCCCGAGAGGCCAAGGTGGTCCCGGCTTCGGCGCCCACCGACAGCTTCCGGCAGATCGTCGACGCCTTCAAGGGCGGCCGCACGGCGATGCTGATCCACCATGTCGGATCCTCGAAGGAGATCGTCGAAGCGCTCGGCGACAAGGTCTCGGCCGTGCCGGTGCCGCGCGCCGCGGACGGCAAGGGTTGGACCTATTTCGGCGACGAGTCGAACGCGGTCTTCGCCTCGAGCAAGAACAAGGAGGCGACGTTCAAGTGGATCGCCTTCCTGTCCACCGCCGAGAACAACAACGAGCTGAACAAGCTCACCGGCCAGCTGCCGATCACCACCTCGGGCGCCGCGACCTGGACCGGGCATCCGCGCCGCTTCGTCGAGGCGAGCACGGCCTCGATCCCGATCGCCGCCTCGCTGCCGGACAGCCCGAAGACGCCCGACTTCATCGCCCGCGTGTGGCCGACCAACATGCAGCGCGCGCTGACCGGCGAGATCGCGCCCGAGGACATGATGAAGGCGATCGAGCAGCTGTTCCACGGGTGAGCAGTGCTCGCCTTGCTGCCCTACAGGATCCATCGGCGGGCCTGCCTCTCGCTCCTCCCTCCCCCCGTGCGGGGGAGGGATGGGGAGGGGGGTGCGCCGAAGGCGATGTCGCGAAGGCAGGTACCCCCCTCTAGGCTCGCTGCGCGAGTCCGTCTCCCCCGCAAGGGGGGAGAGGTAGAGGGAGCAAGTTCGGTCGAAGCGATCAACCTCGGCCGCGTCGCCACGATCGGCCGCTGACCCATGCCAGCCACCTCCCGCCACATAGACTGGACGCCGGCGTATTTCCTCGCGCCGGCTCTCTTCGTCACCGGGCTGATCGTCGTCCTGCCGGTCGCGCAGACGGTCTGGCTCAGCCTGCAGGACTATCTGCTCTACGCGCCGCAGGATGCGCGCTTCGTCGGCCTCGGCAATTTCCTCGCGATCTTCCAGGACGAGGTCTTCTGGATCTCGCTGAAGAACTCGCTGATCTGGATCGTCGGCATCATCGGCCTGTCGTTCCTGCTCGGCCTCTGCACCGCGCTGCTGCTGAACCAGAGTTTTTGGTGGCGCGGCGCGGCGCGCGCCCTCGTCGTCGTGCCCTGGGCGCTGCCGAGCGTCATCATCGCCCTGATGTGGACCTGGATGTACGACTTCAACGTCGGCGTCATCAACGACATCCTCGTCCGCATCGGCATCCTCGACGCTCCCTATCCCTGGCTGGCGCGGCCCGAGACCGCGCTCTACGCCATCATGGCCGCGCTCGTCTGGCAGGGTTTTCCGTTCTTCGCGGTGATGATTCTCGCCGGCCTGCAGACGATACCGGCCGAGCTCTACGAGGCGGCCGAGATCGACGGCGCGAGCCGCACGCAGATGCTGTTCCGCATCACGCTGCCCTCGATCGCCGACGTGATCTTCACCGCCCTCCTGCTGCGCACCATCTGGGTCGCCAACTCGCTCGACGTCATCCTCGTGATGACCGCCGGCGGCCCGGGCTACGCCACGCACACGCTGCCGCTCTACACCTTCGTGCGCGCCTATACCGGCATGGAGTTCGGCTACGCGGCGGCGCTGGCGCTGGTGCTGACCGCGCTGCTGCTCGCCGTCGTCATGCTCTATGTGCGCCGCGCCTCGCGGGGCGTCGACCGATGATCGACCGCCGCTCGCGGCTGCGCCGCTTCCTCGAGATCGAGCTGCCGATCCTGCTGATCCTCCTGTTCGCGCTCGCGCCCTATGCCTGGATGGTGCTGACCTCGATCAAGCCGCAGGCCGAGCTGACGGTCTGGCCGGTGCGCTATCTGCCCGACAGCGCGACGCTGCAGCACTATAGCGAGCTTCTCGGCCGCACGACCTTCGCCGGCAATCTCCTCAACAGCCTCATCATCGCCTGCGGCGCGGTGGCGCTCGGCCTCGGCGTCTCGATTCCGGCGGCCTACGCCTTCTCGCGCTTCCGCTTCGCCGGACGGCGGCCGCTGATGATCTCCTTCCTCGCCATCAACATGTTCCCGATCGTGCTGCTCATCATCCCGCTGTTCGTGATGATGCGCATCCTCGGGCTTCTCGACACCTTCACGGCCGTCATCCTCGGCCACTCGACCTTCGCGATCCCCTTCGCGATCTGGATGCTGACGAGCTACTTCAACGCCATCCCGCGCGAGCTCGACGAGGCGGCGACCGTCGACGGCGCGAGCCGCCTGCAGACGATCCGGCTCGTCATCCTGCCGCTGGTGCTGCCGGGCGTCGTCACGGCCGGCATCTACATCTTCATCACCTCCTGGAACGAGTACCTGTTCGCCATGATGCTGTCCGGGCAGGCGGTGCGCACCGTCACGGTCGCGCTGCAGCTCTTCATCGGCGAGTTCACCATCCAGTGGGGCCTCTTGACGGCCGGCGGCACGCTGATCGCGCTGCCGGTCACCCTCCTGTTCCTGATTGTCCAACGGCGGCTCGTGGGCGGACTCACGGCCGGTGCGGTGAAGTAATGCAGAAGATCAATCCGATCGGCGTCATCTCGATGTTCTACGCGCGCCCCTTCACGCGCGAGCACTTCTCCACCTTCGGGCGCATGAAGCGGGCCGGCGCCGACGTCGTCGAGCTGCTCGTCCCCGAGCCGGACGAGCTCGATCTTTCCGAGACCCGCGCGGCCGCTGCCGATGCCGGCCTCGACATCGTGCTCGCCGCGCGCGTGAACCTTTCGCGCGACCTCGCCAGCGCCGACGAGGGCGCCCACAAGGCGGGCGTCGCCTATCTCGAATCCTGCGTCGAGATCGCGCAAAAGCTCGGGGCAAAAATCGTCGGCGGGCCGCTCTATGGCGCGCCGCTCGTCTTCGCCGGCCGGGCGCCGGCGCCGGTGACGGCGGACGAGCGCCGCCGCCGCATCGATGCGGTGGTGGCGGGGCTGAAGACCGCGGGCGCCCGCGCCGCCGATGCGGGCGTCGCGCTCGGCGTCGAATCGCTGAACCGCTTCGAGACCGACATCGCCAACACCGCTGGCCACGCGATCGAGATCGCCGACAGGGTCGGCTCGCCCGCGGTCGGCGTCATGCTCGACACCTTCCACATGAACATGGAGGAGTTCGACCTGCCCGGCGCCATCCGCCGCACCGGCGCGCGGCTCGTCCACTTCCAGGCGAACGAGAACAATCGCGGCTTCGTCGGCTCCGGCCACATCGACTGGGGCGGCATCTGCCGTGCCCTCGGCGACATCGGCTACTCCGGCCCGATCGTGCTCGAACCCTTCCGGCGTGACGACGAGGCGGCGGGCGTCACTCTCGCGCAATGGCGGGCGCCGGCGCGCGACGAGGATGCCGAGCTCGCCGCCAGCATCGCCTACCTGAAAGCCACGCTCGCTTTTTCGAGGCAGTTCGCATGAGTGCCAAGAAAATCGCCTGGGTCGGCTGCGGCACGCATGCGAACGAGATGCTGCTGCCGCAGCTCATGCGGCACGACGTGGCTCTCGCCGGCCTCTGCGACACCGATCCCGATCGGCTGTCGCGCACCGCCGCGCGCTTCGGCGTCGCGACCGAAAACTGCTTCCGCGACTGGAAACGCCTGCTCGCGCAGCCCGATCTCGACGCGGTCGGCCTCGCCATCGGCCCGCAGGGGCATTTCGAGATCGGCATGGCGGCGATCGAGCGCGGCCTGCCGGTCTTCATGGAGAAGCCGCCGGCGGCGACCGCGGACGGCGCGCAGATGCTGGCCGACGCTGCAGGGCGGAAAGCCGTGCCGGTGATCGTCGGCTTCATGAAGCCGTACTCCACCGCCAACCGGATCGGCCTCAACATCGTCGGCAGCGAGGAGTTCGGCCCGCGGGCGAGCTTCCTCGGCCAGTACATGACGGCGCCGACCTATTTCGCGAAAGACCCGGACTATTCGGGCTTCTTCCTGCACCACTGCGTGCACTATTTCGACCTCGTGCCGCGGCTGATGGGCGAGGTCGAGCACGTCTCCGCCCGCCGGCACGAGATGGCGCCAGGCAAGCTGCTGCTGCATGTCGATTTCCGGTTCCGCTCCGGCGGCATCGGCACGCTCGTCATGGGCACGCACCAGTCGCGCGGCACGCCGATGGAGTTCTGGCAGGTGATGGGCGACCACCGCCGGGTCGAGGTGCGCAACGTGCACGAGGTGCGGTACTACCGGGCGCCGCCTTTCAAGGTGTCCGATCCGGCCGCAACGCTCGCGGACGGCATCGACACGCTCGTCTGGGAGCCGAACCTCACCGCCGCCGCCAACGAGGACCACAAGGGGTATCATGCCCTGCTCGGCGCCTTCCTCGACGCGGCGCGCGGAAAGCCGGGCGCGCCGACGATCGCCGACGGGGCGCGCGCCATGCGCCTGCTCGAGGCAGCGATCGGCGGCACGGCGGCCGAGGCCGGACGGGGATAGGCCTCTCGTCTTTCGGCTATGCCTCCGCACGTCTCGCGGGGAGGTGCCGGCAGGGCGGCCGACCCGCCTCACGCTCTCGTCATCCTGCGCGAAAGCGGAGGATCCATTCTTTTCGACGCTCGCGCCTGTCCGGCAAGGCATCCTAGGGCCGAGCCGCAGGTCACGGGAAGACGTGACGCCGCCTCGGCGCCGCTTATCCGTCACACGTGCTGGCCGCCATTGATGTGGATCTCGGCCCCGTTCACGTAGGACGACATCTCCGTGCAGAGGAAATAGATCGTCTTGGCCACCTCGTCCGGCGTGCCGAGGCGCCGGAGCGGGATCTGCTCGACGATCTTCTCCGTCCCCGGCGAGAGGATCGCGGTGTCGATCTCGCCCGGCGCGATGGAGTTCACGCGGATGCCGCGCCGGCCGAAGTCGGAGGCCATCTCCCGCGTCAGCGCCGCCAGCGCCGCCTTCGAAGTGGCATAGGCCGCCCCGGCGAAGGGGTGCACCCGCGATCCGGCGATGGAGGTGACGTTCACCACCGAGCCCTGCGCCTTCTCCAGTTCCGCCGCGAGGCCCCGCGCCAGGATGATGGGCGCGAAGAAATTGACCTGGAACACGTCCACCCAGGTCTCCAGATCGGTGTCGAGCGTGCCGAGGCGGGAGCCGCCCTGCCCCTTGGGCGAGATGGCGGCATTGTTCACCAGCGCGTGCAGCTTGCCCTCGGGCAGGCGGCGCTTGACCTCCGCCACCGCGTCCTTGGTGCTCAGCGGGCTCGAAAGGTCCACCTGGATGTGGTCCTCCGGCCCGGCGCCCCAGGGGCATTGCTCCGGAAAGGCGTGGCGCGAGCAGGAGATGACGCGCCAGCCGGCGGCCGAGAATCGCTTCACCGTCGCGTGCCCGATGCCGCGGGACGCGCCGGTGAGCAGCATGATGCGCGGCGGCTCTTCGGTGCTCATTCTTCCCTCGCGCGGACCCCTGGCCGGCCCTCACCTCTGTCCCAGCCTGCCAGCGGCACAATCGGGCCGAGACAATGCTCCAACAAGGTTCAGGGCCCGTGTCACCGCCCAGGCG
>JAEZCD010000175.1 GCA_023430145.1 Pseudomonadota bacterium | reverse complement strand
CTCCCACGAGGGGAGAGGGAAGAAAGACACTTCGTCGTCCTCCGCGAAGGCGGAGAACTCTCCTCGTCATTGCGAGCGAAGCGACGAAGCAATCCAGACTTCCTTTCCGGCGGAAAAGAGCTGGATTGCTTCGTCGCTCCGCTCCTCGCAATGACGCTCGTTCCCGAACGGCCCGAGACCCGGGTGCGAGGGCTGTCGCTTCCCACTGTTCTGTCGCCTCGGGAGGGCACGGCCATGATCGCGATCCGCGACGAGATTTCTGCTGACGCCTTCGCGCGCGAAAAGCTTCTGGACGCCGCCATGGGGCCGGAACGCTTCGAAAAGACCTGCGAGCGGCTGCGCGAGGGCCGGCTGCCGGCGCGCGATCTTTCCTTCGTCGCCGAGGATTCCGCGGGCGCGATCGTCGGCACCGTGCGGCTCTGGCACGTCGCGGCCGGCGACCGGCCGGCGCTGATGCTCGGCCCGCTCGCGGTCGATGCGGAGCGCCGCTGCGCCGGTCTCGGCGGCGCGCTGATGTGGCATGCGCTGGGACGCGCCGCCGCGCTCGGCCACGACGCGGTGCTGCTCGTCGGCGACGCGCCCTACTACCGGCGCTTCGGCTTCTCGTGCGACCCCGTCTCGGCGCTTGACCTGCCGGGCCCGGTGGATCGCGCGCGCTTCCTCGGCCTCGAGCTGTCGCCCGGCGCGCTCGCTGGCGCATCGGGCCTCGTCCGGGCGACCGGCGCCGTGCCGCTGCCGCTGCGCGATTGCGTGCGCGTGGAGCGCCGGGCCGCCTAGCGAAGCGACGGCGGGCGAGCGCACCCGGCCTCGACGGCGGTCATTCTAGGTCCCCGCCTTCGTGGGGACGAGCGGGTGTTGTCGGGCCGAGCGTTACTTCTTTCCGGCCTTCAGGAAATCGCCCTTGCCTTGCAGCCGCTCGCCCGAACGCTCCGCCGACCAGCGGCCGCCGCCGGGTCCGCCGCGCAGCTCGAGCACCCAGCCGGAGGCGAGCGGGATGCGCACGGTGGTGACGCCACCCGCGTGCCGTACGTCGGCCTTCCACTCCCGTCCCTTGTGATCGAGCACGAGCGCGCCGCGCGGGTCGCTCCACAGCGAATTGCGGCGCGGAAACCCCATGAAGACGACGTCGATCGGCCCCTCCGGCGGCCGGTCGCCGGCGTGGTTCGCGAACAGCACGAAACCGAGCGGCTCGCCGTCGCTCGTCTCGAGCACGAAAGAGGTCACGTCCCGCCGTCCGCCTTGTCGATCGTCGCGAACAGATCCTCCGACAGGCCGAAATTGGTGGAGAGGAGTTGCGGCGTGTTGCCGGCCATCCAGGTGTCGAGCGCGATCTCCTCGTAGGTGCCGTTGTCGAGCACCAGAATCGCCGAGACCGGCTCGTCGCCGACCGCCTCGATGTAGTGGCCATAGCCCTGCGGCACGTAGCCGACGTCGCCCGGGCCGAATACGTCCGTCATCGCCCGGCCGCCGGAGCCGAACACGGTCATGCGCGCGCGGCCGGAGATGTAGAACTGCCACTCGTTGGCGTTCGGATGCCAGTGCATCTCGCGCAGGCCCTGCGGCTTCAGGGCGAGGTGGACGCCGGTCATGGTGGTCGAGATCGGGAACTCTTTGACGGAGGCGATGCGCAGCGTGCCGCCGCCGAAGGTCTTGAGCCGTCCCTGGTGCAGCGGGTAGCGGTGGCTGAGGCGGCCCTCGTCGTCGATCGGCCCGAGCGCCGGCGGCACCGGGCCGTCGGCGATATAAACCTCGCCCTTCGGCAGGCCGGCCAGCGCGCTTTCGGGCACGCGAAAATTCTTCGCCACGACTTCGAGCGGGGTATGCGCCACCCAGTCGCTGATGCTGAAGGTGCCGAACTCGGAGAAATAGCCGTTGTCGAAGACGAGGATGAAATCGCAGCCGGCCGGCCCGAGCCCCTGGATCGAATGCGCGTGGCCGCGTGGAAAATACCAGATGTCGCCCTTGGCGAAGTCGACAATCTCGGTCCACCCCGAGGGGTCGGTGACGGTGACGCGCGCATTGCCTCCCAGCATGTAGGCCCATTCGGCGGCGTTGGCGTGCCAGTGCAGCTCGCGCTCGGCGCCGGGCTCGAGATGCATGGAGACGCCGGCGATGGCCTGGCTCGGCGGGAACTCGCGGACCGTCGCCTCCTTGGCCCAGCTCTTTCCCCAGCGCTTCGGCTCCACCGTGCCGAGCGAGAAGCGGAAGGAGGGCAGCGTCGCCCCGAGCAGGGTCTCGGGACCCGGGCCGGGCGCCGGCGGCGTCGTCGGCTGCTCGATCCAGCCTGATTTCGGTCCGGGGGCCTGCGTCATGGAAGCCGTCTCCGCGCGAATCTGCCGCCGAGCTTACAGGCAGCCCGCTAAGCCCGCGTCAACGTCCCGCCCCCGGCGGGTTGCTTTTTTCGCCCGCCCACCGCAAACGACGCGGCAGATCCCGCCATTGCCGAATTCTCGGAGCAAAGCCCATGTCCGTTTGGCCGACCCATGGCCGCATCACCGGCCCCGTCGTCATGATCGGCCTCGGCTCGATCGGCCGCGGCATGCTTCCCCTGCTCGAGCGCCATTTCGACTTCGACAAGAGCCGCATGGTAGTCATCGACCCGGTCGACGACGACCGCCGCCTCGTCGACGAGCGCGGCATCGGCTTCATCAAGCAAGCGGTCACGCGGGACAATTATCGCGAACTGCTGACCCCGCTGCTGACCGAAGGCGGCGGCCAGGGATTCTGCGTCAACCTGTCGGTCGACACGTCCTCGGTCGAGATCATGCGGCTCTGCCGCGAGCTCGGCGCGCTCTACATCGACACCGTCAACGAGCCCTGGGCCGGCTTCTATTTCGACAAGAGCAAGGGCGCCGGCGACCGCTCCAACTACATGCTGCGCGAGATGACGATGGAGGAACGGCGCGCCCGCCCGGGCGGCACGACGGCAGTCTCCTGCTGCGGCGCCAATCCCGGCATGGTCTCCTGGTTCGTCAAGCAGGCGCTGCTCGACGTGGCGCGGGACGTCGGCATCGAGGCCGGCGAGCCGAAGTCCCGCGAGGACTGGGCGGGGCTGATGCAGAAAGTCGGCGTGAAAGGCATCCACATCGCCGAGCGCGACACCCAGCGCGCCCGCAACCCGAAGCCCATGGACGTGTTCGTCAACACCTGGTCGGTCGAGGGTTTCGTCTCCGAGGGCCTGCAGCCGGCCGAGCTCGGCTGGGGCACGCACGAGCGCTGGATGCCGGAGAACGGCCGCACGCATTCGAAGGACGCGCCCGCGATCTATCTCATGCAGCCGGGCGCCAACACGCGCGTCAGAACCTGGTGCCCGACCCCGAAGGCGCAATACGGCTTCCTCGTCACGCACAACGAATCGATCTCGATCGCCGACTACTTCACCGTGCGCGAGGGCGGCAAGGCCGTGTACCGGCCGACCTGCCACTACGCCTACCATCCGGCCAACGACGCGGTGCTGTCCCTGCACGAGATGTTCGGCGCCGCCGGAAAGATGCAGTCGGACTGGCACATCCTCGATGAGCACGAGATCGTCGACGGCATCGACGAGCTCGGCGTGCTGCTCTACGGCCACGCCAGGAACGCCTACTGGTACGGCTCGCAGCTGTCGATCGAGGAGACGCGCGACCTCGCCCCCTACCAGAACGCGACCGGCCTGCAGGTCTCCTCGGCGGTGCTCGCCGGCATGGTCTGGGCGCTCGAGAACCCCGAGGCCGGCATCGTCGAGGCGGACGACATCGATTTTCGGCGCTGCCTCGAGGTGCAAAAGCCCTATCTCGGCCCGGTGAAGGGCTACTATACGGACTGGACGCCGCTCGACGGCCGCGGCGGCCTGTTCCCCGAGGACATCGACACGAGCGATCCCTGGCAGTTCCGCAACGTCTTGGTGAGGTGAGGGGCGGCGGACGGGCGCCTTCGCTCGCGCGCATCCGCCCGCTCCTTCGTCGCCCTCGGCCCAGGCGGAGGACCCGGACTTTCCTTCATCACGCAGAGAGGAGGCTGGCACCGCCTTCGCGGGGACGACGGCCTCTCTGAGGCTGTCGCGGGGCAGAGCGGCACGCCTTCGCGGCGGCCGGCGCGGCGTAGCCGATCCGAGAGGCTATGGAAGCCCACTGGTCGACCAATTTGGAATCCGCTAATTTTGCGCGGTGGCACAGATCTTCGAAACGCCGGGCGGCGAAAAATTTGCGATCGTACCGCTTGCGGAATACGAGGCGTTGGTCGCCCTGCGCGCGGTCGACCAGGGCCGGCGCGGGATTCTGCTGCCCCCGGAAATCCTCGCCGCGATCGCGGGCGGCCAGCATCCGGTCCGCGTTCTGCGGCATTGGCGCGGTATGTCGCAGAAGCGGCTGGCCGAAGCCGCCAACCTTTCGAATTCTTATCTTTCGCGGGTCGAGAACGGGTGGCTTAATCCCGGCAACCGCACCCGCAAGGCGCTGGCGCAGGCGCTCGACGTCCCGGAGATCCTGCTCATCGAGGGATGAGCCCGCGGCCCACCGACGCGGATGCGGCGCGGCGGGGCCGAAAAAATCCGCTCGCCCGCCTCGCCGTGCCGCCGGCCCCGCCCCCGAGAGCTACGGCTCCGCGAGGATTTCGGCCACCGGCGTAAAGGGCAGGTCGTGCGCCTCGGCGACCGGCAGGCAGGTGATCTTTCCCGCATGCACGTTGAGCCCGGCGGCGAGATGCGGGTTCTGCGAGCAGGCTCTGCGCCAGCCGAGGTCGGCGAGCGCCGCGACGAACGGGAAGGTCGCGTTGCCGAGCGCCAGGGTCGAGGTGCGCGAGACGGCGGCCGGCATGTTGGCGACGCAGTAGTGGACGACCCCGTCGACCACGAAGGTCGGGTCGACATGCGTCGTCGGCCGCGAGGTCTCGCAGCAGCCGCCCTGGTCGATCGACACGTCGACGATGACGGCGCCGTTCTTCATCGTCCGCAGCATCTCGCGGCGGATCAGTTTTGGCGCCTCGGCGCCCGGGATCAGCACGGTGCCTATGACGAGGTCGGCGCCCGCCAGCTGCTCGGCGATCACCTCCGAGGTCGAGAACAGCGGCCTGACGCCGCCGCGGAACTGGTCGTGAATGCGCCGCAGCACGTCGAGCGAGCGGTCGATCACGGTCACCGAGGCGCCCATGCCGTGCGCGACG
>JAEZCD010000173.1 GCA_023430145.1 Pseudomonadota bacterium | reverse complement strand
CGCGCCGCCGCCCAGCATGCCGCCGAGAATGTCGCCGAGCCCGCCGCCGCCACGGCCGCCACGATCGCCCCCGCCCGCGAGAATGTCGCCGAGGCCGCCGCCGCCGCCGCGCTGGCCCAGCAGATCGTCGAGGCCGCCATCGCCATCGCCCCTCGCCATCCGGTCGTCCGGCAGGCGGTCCGGAGCACGCGGCTGTCCGGGGGAGGGGGCTGCGTCGCTGTCCGGCGCCTTGCGGCCGAGCATGTCGGCGAGGCGGCCGCGGCCGTTATAGGTCTGCCAGGCGAGGATGCCGAGCAAAGCGAGCGTCAGCGGCGACATGCCGCCGCCGCCGGACTTGTCTCCGCCGCCGCCGAACATCTGATCCAGAAGTCCCATCGGACGCTCCTCACCTTGTGTTTCTCGCGCACGGCCTCGATCCCCGTTCGGGCGACGGGCCGGCGAAGCAGAACGCGCTCGGCGGAGGACCGTTCCGGCGGCGCCGTTTCAGCGATCGGCGGACACGTGGTCCTCCGGCCAGGACTGCAGAGTCTGATGGAGGATCGCCGCCGGGTCTGCGGTCGGATCGGCTTCGCGCAGCAGCGCATACTGGCGAACGATCTCCGACCACCAGATCTGCGTCTCCGGCGCCATCTGGTCGATATCGGCGGTGGTGAAGAGCTCGGCGCCGTTCAGATGCGCCGGCACGCTCTCGCCGGTGATCGGGCAGGTGAGGCGGAAGGAGCTTGTTTGCATCGCGGCGATCTCGTGGCGGCTGCGGAGGAAACGGCGACCGCCACGGATTGGTTCACGCGAAGCCGGCCCAGGAGGGAACCCGTTCACGCCCGCTTGCTTTGGTCTGGGCCGGCGGCTCGGTTAGGTAGGCTTTCTCGGGCCGGCGACGGCCGCGATGCAGGGGGGAGCGATTAGGAATGCGGCCGGCCTATCGGTGTCTCTCCGCCGTCTGCCTGGTGCTCGGCGTGCAGAGCGGTCCGGCGCACGCCGACAGGGCGGCGGTCGAGGCGGCGACCTATCGCCCGCATTCGGTCGCGCCGCCGACGCCCGCGAGGCTGATCGTCTGCCACGGCTTCGACTGCAAGTACCGCAGCCGCGTCGGCCTGACTGCCGCCGACCGTGCGAAGCTCGCGCAGCTGCTCGGCCCCGGCAAGGCATCGGCGAAGGCCGAGCGTCATGCCATCGCGGCGGCCGGCGCCTGGTTCGATCGGCGGATCGGCCGCGCCGTCGGCACCCGCAACCACGTGGCGCGCGCCGGCTACGAGCATTCGGGTGATCCGAAGCAGTTCGATTGCATCGATTCCAGCCGCAACACGACCTCGCTGCTGCTGATCCTCGATCAGCTCGGCCTTTTGCGGCACCACACGGTCGACGAGCCGGTGTCGCGCGGCTTCTTCGTCGACGGGCGCTCGCCGCACACCACCGCCGTCCTGGTCGAGACTAGGCGCGGCGTGAAATGGTCGGTCGATTCCTGGACCCGTGCCTACGGCGAGGCGCCCGAGATCATGCCGCTGTCGCGCTGGCGGACGCTGGATTAGGCGTCCGGCGAGGTTTGCTCTCCCGCTCGTCATCCTCCGCGAAGCGCGAGATCCCTCTCCGCCTATCCGCTCGTCATCCTGCGGCTCGACCGCAGGATCCATCTTCTTGCGAGGCTCATGAGATGGACCCTGCGCTTTCGCGCAGGGTGACGACGGAGCTGGCAAAATCGGCTCAGGCGGCGACCGGCACCTGCTCGACGGTCACCGTGCTCGGCAGGGGAAGCTCGTCGCCCACGACTGCGCCGATGATGGCGATGGCGGGATCGGCGTCGCCGGGAGCGGGCTCACCCGCCGCCATGCCGAGCGTTCCGCGCTCGTGCGCCTCGTCCGGGCGCGAGACGTTCCGCGCCAGCAGCAGCGGCGTGTCGGCCGAGAGACCGCGGCCGATCAGCCGCCGCGCGAGCTCGCCGAGCGTCTTCTTCGGCATGTAGACCACCGTCGTCGCGCGCGGGTCGGCGAGCGCGTCGATCTCCAGCTCCGGCGGCAGCTTTCCCGCCCGATCGTGGCCGGTGACGAACTGCACCCGGTGCGCATGGTCGCGATGCGTCAGCGAGAGCTGCAGCGAGGCGGCCGCGGCGCTCGCCGTCGTCACGCCCGGCACGATCGTCACCGGAATGCCGGCGGTGCGGCAGGCCGCGACTTCCTCGCCGGCGCGGCTGAAGAAGGCGGGATCGCCGCCCTTCAGGCGGACCACCCGGCGGCCGGCGCGCGCATGCTCGAGCATCAGCGCGTTGATCTCGTCCTGCCGGCAGGAGGCGCCATGGCCCTTCTTGCCGACCTCGATGCGCTCCGCCTCGCGGCGGGCCAGCTCCAGCACGGCGGGCGTGACGAGCCGGTCGTAGAGGATGACGTCGGCGGTCTGCAGGATGCGGACCGCCTTCAGGGTCAGCAGCTCCGGGTCGCCCGGGCCGGCGCCGACCAGGAACACGGCGCCGCCGGCGCTCGTCCCGTCGGCGGCCACCTCTTCGGCGATCCGCTCCAGCATTGCGCCGGACCGCTCGCCGGTCGCGGCGAGGGCGGCTTCGGCGGCGCGCTCCCAGAATCTGCGGCGGGAGTTGCGATCGGGCAAGAGCGAGGTCAGCCGCTCGCGAAACCCGCGGGCGGCCGCGCCGAACTCGCCGAGCGAGGCCGGCAGCATGGCCTCGATCCGGCGGCGGATGGCCTGCCCGAGCACCGGCGCGCCACCGTCGGTGTTGATTGCCACGACGACCGGCGAGCGGTTGACGATGGCACCGAACTGGAAATCGCAGAGCCGCGGCCGGTCGACGACGTTGACCGGCACCTTTCGCCGCCGCGCCGCGGCCGCGAAGGCGGCGCCGTCGGCCGCGCTCTCGACCGCGCAGACCGCGAGCGTGGCGCCCTCGAGATCGTCGGCCGCCCAGTCGCGCGCAATGTGGCGGACGCGCCGCCCGTCGACGAGCGCCTGCACTTCGGGCGCGACGTCGGGGGCGAAGACGTCGACGTCGGCGCCCGCGGCGGCCAGAAGCTCGATCTTCCAGGCCGCCGCCTCGCCGCCGCCGGCGACCACGGTGCGGCAGCCGACCAGATCCATGAAGATCGGCAGCTTTGCGATCTCGCCGAGGCGTGCGGGCCGCGTGTGCTTCGGGGACTGGTGGATGGACATGAGGTTGCTCAGGATCTGGCGCCTGCGAGCCCGCGCGGCCTCGCCGTCGTTGCGAGGAGCGAAGCGACGAAGCAATCCAGCTTTTGGGCGCTCGAAGAGAAGCTGCATTGCTTCGCTTCGCTCGCAATGACGCGGAGGGGCTCCATCGCCGTCACGCCGCCTTCAGGGGGCCGACATTGGCGTGGAAGTCGCGGCCGTTGCCGGTCGCGGCGAGGTATCCGGCTCGGATCACGAAGCTGCTGAAATGCTCGCCCGGTTCCCTTGAGCGTGCGTACGCAGCGAACAGCGGATCGAGGGCGGCGATGATCGCCTCGTGGCCGACGTCCTCGGCATAGAGCTTCGACAGCCGGGAGCCGTCGAAGGCGGCGCCGAGATAGAGGTTGTAGCGGCCGGGCCCCTTGCCGACGAGGCCGATCTCGGCGAGGTAGGGCCGCGCGCAGCCGTTCGGGCACCCGGTCATGCGGATGACGATCTCCTCCTCCGAAAGCCCGTGCGCGGCGAGCCGCTCCTCGAGTGCCGTGACGAGGCTCGGCAGGTAGCGCTCGCTCTCGCTGAGCGCGAGGCCGCAGGTCGGCAGCGCGACGCAGGCCATGCTGTTGCGGCGCAGCGCACCAGCGGTCGAGGTCAGGCCGTATTCTGCGACGAGGCGCTCGATCGCCCTCCGCTTGCGCTTGCTCACATTGGCGACGATCACGTTCTGGTTCGCCGTCAGCCGGAACTCGCCGTCATGCGCCTCGGCGATTTTTCGCAAGCCCGTCATCATCTGCGCGCCGCCCGGCACATCGCGGATGCGGCCGTTCTCGATGAACAGGGTGAGGTGCAGCCGGCCGTCGTCGCCCTCGGTCCAGCCGTAGCGGTCGCCGGTGGAATCGAACGCGAACGGCCGCGGCTCGCCGAGCTTTTTGCCGATGCGGCTCTCGACCTCGGCGCGGAAGGCGGCGAGCCCGCGGTCCTCGATCGTGTATTTCAGCCGCGCATGCTTGCGGTTGGTGCGGTCGCCCCAGTCGCGCTGCACGGTGACGACCGCTTCCGCCACCGCCAGCGCGTCCTCGGGAAGGCAGAAGCCCATGACGTCGGCGGTGCGCGGATAGGTGTCCGGCTCGCCGTGCGTCATGCCCATGCCGCCGCCGACGGTGACGTTCCAGCCGGCGATCTCGCCCTTCTCGTCGAGGATGGCGATGAAGCCTAAGTCCTGCGCGTAGATGTCGACGTCGTTCGACGGCGGCACGGCGACCACGGTCTTGAACTTCCGCGGCAGGTAGGTCTTGCCGTAGACCGGCTCGAACACCTCCTCCTCGCCGCCGACGATTTTTTCGCCCTCGATCCAGATCTCCCGATAGGCCGGCGTGTGCGGCAGCAGGTGCTCCGAAATCCTCCGCGCCAGATCCTCGGCTGCCGCGTGAACCTTCGACTGGTAGGGGTTCGAGCAGGCGAGCACGTTGCGGTTCACGTCGCCGCAGGCGGCGATGGTATCGAGCAGAACCTTGTCCATGCCACGGATGGCGGCGCGCAGGTTCGACTTGATGACGCCGTGGAACTGGAAGGTCTGCCGCGTCGTCAGCCGCATGGTGCCGTTGGCGCGCTCGCGGCCGATCGCGTCGAGCGCCAGCCATTGCTTGGGCGTGCAGACGCCGCCCGGCATGCGGACGCGGATCATGAAGGCGAAGGCCTTCTCCATCCGCTTCTTCGACCGCTCGCCGCGCAGGTCGCGGTCGTCCTGCAGATACATGCCGTGGAATTTTACGAGCTGCTGGTCGTCCTCGACGATCGCGCCCGTGATCTCGTCGCTGAGCCCTTCATGGAGGGTGCCGCGCAGATAGGCGCTGGCCTCCTTGATCAGCTCGTTCCGGGAAAGCTCGGCCATCAGTACACGTCCTGGAGATAGCGGCGGCCGCTCTCGAGCGCCTGCACGGCGGCCTCGGCGGCGTCGGCCGAAAGGCCCTTCACGTCGGCATGGATGTCGACCAGTGTGCAACGGACGTCCTTCGCCATCGCCTTGGCGTCGCCGCAGACATAGAGGTGTGCGCCGCCCTCGAGCCAGTCGACCAGCTCGTGCCGGCGGTCCCACAGCTTGTGCTGGACATACACCTTCTCCGGCGCGTCGCGTGAGAAGGCGACGTCCATGCGGCTCAGCGCACCGTCCTTCAGCGCGTCCTGCCATTCGAGCTGGTAGAGGAAGTCGTGCGTGAACTGCCGGTCGCCGAAGAACAGCCAGGAGCGGCCGGTGGCGCTGACCGCCCGCCGCTCCTGCACGAAGGCGCGGAACGGCGCGATGCCGGTGCCGGGGCCGACCATGATGACGTCGCGGTCGGGGGAGGGGAGGCGGAAGTGGTTGTTCGGCCGCAGCTTCGCCCGAACCTTCGCGCCGGCCTTCAGGCGCTCGGCGACGTGGCCCGAGGCGACGCCGGCGCGGGCGCGGCCGCGGCTGTCATAGGCGACGCGGGCGACGAGCAGGTGCGCCTCATCGCCGACCTCGCGCCGCGAGGAGGCGATCGAATAGGCGCGCGGCGCCAGCGGCCGGGTGAGCTTGCGCAGGCTGTCGGCGGAGAGTGAGGCCGGGAAGGCCTCCAAGAGGTCGATCAGCTGCCGGCCGGCCAGCCAGTCGCGGAGGTTCCCGCTCGCCAGCAGTGCCTTGGCGTCGGCGTGTCCGGTCTCGGCGACGAAGGATTCGACCGTCCGCTGCGACAGCGTGGTGATGTCGCGCGCCGCCGAAAGCTCGGCGGCGAGCCCGGCGTCGCCCTTGCGGCCGGCGGCGGCGAGCACCTCCTCGACGAGGCGCGGATCGTTCTCGACGAACAGGTCGAGCGAGTCGCCGGGCTCGTAGGCGGGCGCCCGCTCGAAGCTGAGCGCGAGGTGGAAGGTCTCCTTGTCGGAGCGCGAGGAGTTGAGGTTGACGTGCTCGGTCACCTCCGCCTCGAACGGGCCGAGATCGATCTCGCCGTCGGCCTCAACGGCGTGGCGGCCGCCGAAATCGACCGAGATGACGCTGCCCGTCTCGTGCTTGGGCGACAGCTTCTCGATCGCCTCGCCGATCCATTTCGCCGCCGGCGCGGCGTAGTCGAGGTCGAGGTCGGCACGGTCGGCGACGCGCTTGCCGCCGAGCGCCTCGAGCCGGGCGTCGATCGCCTTGGCGACGGCGCAGAACTCGACATAGGCCGTGTCGCCGAGGCCGAGCACGGCGAATTCGAGATCCGTCAGACGGGGGGCCGCCTCGCCCATCAGCGTCTGGTAGCCGCGGATGGCGCGCGAGGGCGGATCGCCCTCGCCCCAGGTGGCGGCGATGACGACGAGCCGCTTCACCGATGCGAGCGCGGCGACGTCGAGATCGGCCATGTCGAGCAGCGTCGGCTTGAAGCCGGACTTGCGCGCGGCCTTGGCGGTGTCGGCGGCGAGCCGCTCGCTGTTGCCGGACTCGCTCGCGAACAGGATCGTCAGCGGCTCCTGCACCCGTGGCGCCGCCGCCGGCTGCGGCTGCGCCGGCGCGTTGGCGGCATCGAGGCCGGCGAGGAATCCCGCGAGCCAGGCGCGCTGGACGGCGGTCGCCGGACCGACGACGCGGTTCAGCGCCGTGATCTCGTCCTCGGCGAAGGGAGCGGACCGGGGAATGACGTGCAGCATTGGAAAAGCCTCCGACGCCACCGCATATAACACGTGCCAAGGACGGTGTAACCCATCTAATTACACAAATCGACGGAGTTATATCCTTTATTCCGATTGTCGTGTGTGATTAGCTGTGCTACCGCATCCCCTCGTGGTCGAGGATTTGCCCATGGACGTGTCCGTACTCTCCCCGCTCGAGCCGGCCGCCGATCCGCTTCGCGACGTCGCCCGCATTCTCGCCGGCTGCATGCCGGGCCTCACGCTCGAGCAGCGGCTGCGCGAGGCGCGCAGCCTTGTGCCGGGCCGGCTCGTGCTGACGACGAGCTTCGGCCTCGAGGACCAGGCGCTCACGCATGCCCTCGCCAGCGAGGATCTCGACATCGACCTCGTCACGCTCGACACTGGCCGGCTGTTCCCGGAGACATACGCCGTCTGGGCGGAGACCGAACGGCGCTACGGCCTGCGCGTGCGCGCCTTCGCGCCCGAGCGCCGCGACCTCGAGCGGCTCGTCGCCGAGGACGGGATCGACGGCTTTCGCAACGCGGTCGAGGCGCGGCTGCGCTGCTGCGGCATCCGCAAGGTGGAGCCGCTCGCGCGGGCGCTGGCCGGCGCCGCGGGCTGGATCACGGGCCTCCGCGCCGACCAGTCGACACATCGCGCCGCCGCCCCTTTCGCCGAAGCCGACGCGGTGCGGCGGCTCGTGAAGATCAACCCGCTCAGCGATCTCTCGCGCGAGGCGGTGCGGGATTACGTGCGCGCCAACGAGGTGCCCTACAACCCGCTGCACGATGTCGGCTTCCTGTCGATCGGCTGCGCGCCCTGCACGCGCGCCGTCCGCCCCGGCGAGCCCGAGCGGGCCGGCCGCTGGTGGTGGGAAGAGGAGGGCAAGAAGGAATGCGGCCTGCATCTGCGGCCGGTGCCCGCCGCCCCGGCAGCCCGCGAGATGGCCTGAGCGGCCGCCTCGGTTCAGGTCGCCCTCCGCCGGCGCCACGTCACGGGGCGCTGGCGGGAACGGCGCCGCGCCTCTATAACCGCAGGCGCGGCCGCAGGGCGGACTCCCGCCCTGCCGCTCGCGCGCTGCGGACGCCTCCTTCGGCGGTCCCCGAGTGAGGAGGCGACGCGTAGCATGTCGTCGGAACATCTTTCATTGGCCGGCGCCGCGGCGGCGCACGGCTCCGCGGGCCGGAACGGGCGTCGGCTCTCCGACCTTCTGCAGAGCATCGCCGAGGACGACAGCCGCGAGCGCCTCTCGATCGGCGACCTCCTGGTCGCCATGCAGGATCGCGCGCTGGCGACGCTGCTCTTCATCTTCACCTTTCCGAACTGCCTGCCGCTGCCGCCCGGCACCTCGATCATCATCGGCGCCCCGGCGATCTTCCTCGCGGCCCAGCTCGCGCTCGGCCGCGAGCCGTGGCTGCCGCGGCTCATCACCGCACGCTCGATCTCGCGCCGCGACTTCGCAACGGCGATCGGCAGGGCCCGGCCATGGATCGCGCGGGCCGAGCGGATGCTGCGGCCGCGCCTTTCCGTCCTCGCCCACCCGCCCTTCGAGAACGTCATCGGCATCGTCTGCTTCGTGCTGACGATCCTCGTCTTCCTGCCGATTCCCTTGAGCAACATGCTGCCGGCCTTCACCGTCTGCGTGCTGTCGCTCGGCATTCTCGAGCGCGACGGGGCCTGGATCCTGGCCGGCCTCGTGCTCGCCGTGGCGTCGGTGGCGATCGTCTGGGGCGTCGTCTATGCGCTCGTGAAGACGGCGCTGTTCCTAATCGCCAACGCCTTCGACTGAGACGGGTGCGGGCTGGACCCGCTCTCGCCGGCATGCTTCATCTGCGCGCTTCCGACCGGGAAGACGTTCGCCGCCCCGCCGCGATGATCCGCGCAGCGCGAATGTCCCCCGCGGAGTCCGAGGAGCCGAGCCACCCGATGCCGCTGGAAGACCGTTCGTGCACCAGTGCGAGCGCGAGCAGCCATGCCGGCCCTGCCGGGCGCAGGCTGTCCGACCTGCTCGGCGAGGTGGCCGGCGAGGAGAGGCGCGATCGCATCTCGGTCGGCGATCTGCTCGTCGCCATGCAGGACCGGGCTCTCGCGGCGCTCCTGTTCATCTTCGCCTTCCCGAACTGCCTGCCGACGCCGCCCGGCACCTCGAGCCTGCTCGGCCTGCCGCTGATCTTCCTCGCCGCTCAGCTGGCGCTCGGCCGCCGTCCCTGGCTGCCCGGGGTGATCGCCGAACGGTCGATGTCGCGGCGCGACTTCGCCGCGCTGATCGAAAAGGCGAACCCCTGGCTGGCGCGCGCCGAGCGGCTGCTGCGCCCGCGGCTCGGCGTCCTGTCGCGCCCGCCGTTCGAATACATCGTCGGCGTCACCTGCTTCGTGCTGGCGATCATCCTGTTTCTGCCGATCCCGCTCGGCAACATCCTGCCGGCGATGGCGATCTGCGTCTTCTCGCTCGGCATTCTCGAGCGCGACGGCCTGTGGATCGCCGCCGGCTTCCTGCTCTCCGGAGTCTCCGGCGTCGTCGTCTGGGGCGTCGTCTGGGCGCTCGCCAAGACGGCGATCTTCATCATCGTCAACGCCTTCAACTGACGGTTGTCGCTCAACCGACTCGTCCGAAGCAGACAGGGGATGGTGGCAACGGGCGGCCGCCGATCCCTCGTTCGGGTCACTCCCGCGCGCGAACGCTACATGTTGCGCATTAGCCGCTTGGCGATGTCGAAAATCTCCTCCGGCTCGTATTGTGGAGCGAAGCCCGTCTGGTTGGGCGTTCCTTCGGGAGCATCGCCGCCCTCGGGATGGCCTGGAACGACCTCGAGCGCGGCGCCATCGTCCCACTCGGCAGTGCCGGACCAGATGCCGCCGAGGCTGGTGTAGTCCGACGGGCTGAACGTGTAGAGCCGCGTATGCTCGCCCCGCTCCTGCCAGGGCCGGGTATGCTCGAACTTAGTATTGTCGATGTTCGGCAGGGGCAACATCTTGGTCATGTTGACCCCAGTGAGCTTCTCCAGTGCCAAGGCATAGGCGGCCTGGTGGACGCCGCCGCGCACGAGCAGATAGCCGATCATCCTCCGGGCAGTCTCGTTCGACGTCATCTGATAGACGCGGGCCTTGTGGGTGCGTGCACCGCTTTCGAGGAAGAAGTTGTGCAGGAGGTCGAGGACGAGGTTGCCCGAGCTGAAGACGTAGTCGCCAGTCCACGGCGCACCATGCGAATCGGCGACGGTGTGGCCGGGGCCACCCTGAATGAAATGGTGCGTGTAGCGGGCGTTCCGCATGCTCTCCCAAGCCGCGTTCTCAGGGTCGAGATCGGTCGGCGCCTTGTCGAGAAGGGCGTTGATCGTCGCCGTCACGAGCTCGACGTGACCGACCTCCTCGGCGGTGATGCTGGCGACGAGCTCGTAGAACGGCCCGAGCTGCTTCTTCGCCTTCATCGCAACCGATTGATGAAGGTAGTTGTTCAGCGTCGACATCTCCCCGAAGCGGCCGCCGAGCAGTTCCTGGACCGCGGCCGCGGCATTAGGGTCGAACGTCGTTTCGAGGGGCAACGCGATCTGCAGCTTGTCGATGCGTAGGAACAAGGCTCTTCTCCGCCATCGGGGGGATGGCCGCCAACAAAGCGGCTCGGTCGCTTGTTCCATCTTCTGCCGAGCGAAAGGCACCCTCGCTGAGGTGATCGGCGCGGGGGAACGCATCCGTACAGTCGTCACTCGTGCGAACGCACCCGCGTCTGCTGTCGCGCCTTACCGGCGGGCGCGGCTGCGCTCTTCGAGGGCTTGCGAGTGCCAGTCGAAGGCCTGCCGGAGCTGGCGAGGCCGGGCAGCCTCTACCGGCGGCTGCGCTGCGTAGTCGCCGGCCGGGCGCGGGCCTGCACCTCGTGCTTGATCTCGAGCCGCTCGCGGCTGGAGACCGCGAGCAGCTCGGCGACCCGCCAGACGATGTTGTCCTCGAGCTCGCCCGCCGCGCCGTCGGCGTAGACGACCTCCCACATCATCTTCACCACCTCGCGCCGGCCGGCGGCGTCGAGCGAGCGCTTCAGGAGGCTCGTGAAGGCGTAGAAGTCGACCGCCTCCTCCTCGCGCGCGCGACCTTCCTCGACGAGCGCGCGGGCGGCGGCGGGGTCGAGATCGAAATGGGTGGCGAGGGTGCGCTCCAGGATCGCGCGCTCCTCGTCCTCGACGATGCCGTCGGCCATGACGAGATGGATGAGCAGCGCCGCCACCGCGACGTGGACGGCATCCTCGTCGCTCGCCGCCGGGCCGGGAGCGGCGGAGAGGTCGGTCAGGAAGCGGCGCAGCGTGTCGAGCATGGGCGGGTTCCGAGCGGGTCTGCCCGTCCTAGGTAGGCGCCGCGTTCCGCAGCGCCAGTGCGATGCGGCAACACCGATGCATCGCCTCGCGTTCTCGTGAGTGGCCAGCCCTCATCGCCCGGCTGGCGCGCTGCGGCCGGCGATGCCAAGCTGCCCGTTCGCACGGGGAGTTCCGTCGCATGCTCGGCCCGTTCCGCATTCTCGCCTCCGCGCTCGGCGCGGCTCTGCTCGCGCTGTCCGCGCCGGCCTCGGCCGCCGACACCGAGGTCGACCTCGAGCTCGTGCTCGCCGTCGACATCTCCTTCTCGATGGATCTCGACGAGCTCGATCTGCAGCGCCAGGGCTACATGGCGGCGCTCGTCTCCGAGCCGGTGCTGAAGGCGATCCGCACCGGCATCCACGGCCGCATCGCGCTCGCCTATGTCGAATGGGCCGGCACCTTCAGCCGGCGGACCGTGGTCGACTGGCAGATCGTCGACGGGCCGGAGACGGCAGCCGACTTCGCCGCCCGGCTCGGCGAGGCCTCCGTGCAGCGCGCCCACCGCACCTCGATCGCCGGCGCGCTCCTCTATGCGATGCCGATGTTCGACAACAACGGCTACGAGGGCATTCGCCGCGTCATCGACATCTCCGGCGACGGCGTCAACAATCAGGGCCCACTGGTCCTCAACGCCCGCGACGAGGTTTTGGCGCGCGGCATCGTCATCAACGGGCTGCCGCTGATGCTCAAGCGGCCGAGCTGGGGCCGCATGGAGATCGAGAACCTCGACGACTACTATCGCGACTGCGTGGTCGGCGGGCCGGGCTCGTTCGTCATCCCGGTGCGCGCCAAGGAGCAGTTCGAGGAGGCGATCCGCACCAAGCTCGTGCTGGAGATCGCCGGCCGCGAGCCGCCGGCGCGGGTTTTCCGCGCCCAGGCGAAGCCGCGCGTCTCCTGCACGATCGGCGAGCAGCGCAGCCGCGAGTGGGAGCCGTAGGACTTCTTCCCTCTCCCATGGGGGATACGGAATTCACGCATCTCGCCGGTAGTGAGGTGCCAGGCTCTCTCCCTCCCCTCGATGGGGAGGGTGGATCGCTCTGAGCCGCAGGCGAAGAGCGAGACGGGTGGGGTGACTGCTCGGCTCCGGGAGCGCTTCACCGGGCGGCAGAGGCGACCGTTCTGCATCACAGGGATTCGCCCCACCCGTCCCGCCGCCTTCGGCGCCGGTCCGCCCTCCCCATGAAGGGGAGGGAAATGGCACCTTCCGCTACCTCCGAACGCAACTTGCGAGACGTGTGCAAGCCCTCTCCCATGGGGCCCCATGGGGAGAGGGTGCCCGCGAAGCGCGCGGGTGAGGGGTTATGGAGCATCAGGAGAGCGCCGTACGGCTCATCCGGCCGCTTCGCGGCCACCTTCTCCCGCCGGGAGAAGGAAGAGCGCTCCCCTGGGAGAAGGAAGCGGCCCCGCTACAGCAGCCCGTGGCGGGAAAGGTACTCCTTCACCTTCGCCACCATCTCGGCCTCCGGCACCGTTTCCTGGCCAGGGCGCTCCTCGATCCAGCCGGCACGGTCGGCGATCTTTTGGGACGCCTGCGCGCCGACGATGAGGTCCTTCACGGTCACCTCGCCCTTGGCGCGCTCGTTGGAGCCCTGGATGACGACGACCGGGCTGCGGCGCCTGTCGGCATAGCGCATCTGCGCCTTCATGCCGGCCGTGCCGAGATAGATCTCCGCCGCAATGCCCTCGCTGCGCAGTCTTGCGGCGAGGGAGAGATAGCGGCCGACGCTGTCGGAATCCTTGTCCATGACGAGCACGACGACCGGGCCGACCGGCTCCGACGCGCCGTGCCCGAGCAGCTTCAGCGCCGCCTGCAGCCGCGAGACGCCGATGGAGATTCCGGTCGCTGGCACCGGCTCGCTGCGGAAGCGCGAGACGAGCCCGTCATAGCGCCCGCCGCCGCCGACCGCGCCGAAGCGCACCGGATTGCCGTTCTCGTCGTTGACCTGGAAGGTCAGCTCGGCCTCGTAGACCGGGCCGGTATAGTATTCGAGGCCACGGACGACGGAAGGGTCGATCAGAATTCGTCCGGATCCATACTTCGCAGATTCACAGACTTGAGCAATCTGCTCAAGTTCGCTGACACCTTCTTGGAAGGTCGCATTAGAGGGTCCAACGCGCCGCAATCGATCTAGGGTGATCATGTTGTCAATGGGGAGGACAATTTCGTCGGCTTCGAAGACGAATCTCACCGACAGATCGTCAGGCCATTTCTCGCGTCGGCGCCTCGCGTTGGGCTGAGGAAAGCCCGGGAGGAAGTCGCTGCAAGTCAGCAATAGGTCTATCTGTTCCTCGGTGAGGCTGATGCCCTCCTCACTGTCATGTGGAATCGGTTTGACGAGTGCCCTTAGTTGTCCCGGCCCCAGTCTGGCAGCTCGAAGTGCACCACCGATCTTGATTGATAGGTCGTCCTGATCGCCAATTCCGCTGGCGAGGAAGGTCGCAACCTTCTCTATCTCTTCGTCGCTTAGCTCTGCCCCCTTAGTGAAGTCGCCGCTTTCATCTCTTCTCCCACGACCGAGCAGCGCGCGAACACCCTCGTCACCAAGGCGATCCCGCTTGTCGATGGCTCGCAGAACGATCAAGCGTTTAGAGAAATTTTCCTCACCACCCAAGCCGATCTCTTCCATCACGCCATCGAGAAGCTTGCGGTTGTTGACCTTGATGACATAGTCGCCGCGGGCGATGCCGAGCGCCTCCAGCGTGTCCGCCGCCATCATGCAGATCTCGGCGTCCGCCGTGACGCTCGCCGATCCCACCGTGTCGGCGTCGAACTGCAGAAACTGGCGGAAGCGGCCGGGGCCCGGCTTCTCGTTGCGGAACACAGGGCCGAAGCGGTAGCTGCGGTAGGGCTTCGGCAGAGCGTCAAAATTCTCGGCGACGTGGCGGGCGAGCGGCGCGGTGAGGTCGTAGCGCAGACTCATCCACTGCTCGTCGTCGTCCTGCAGCGAAAAGACGCCGGCGTTCGGCCGGTCCTGGTCGGGCAAGAACTTTCCGAGCGCGTCGGTGTATTCGAGGAACGGTGTCTCCACCGCCTCGAAGCCCCACAGCTCGTAGGTCTTTCGGATCGTCTCCACCATCGCCCGCGTCGCCGCCAGCTCCGCCGGGCCGCGGTCGGAGAATCCGCGCGGCAGGCGGGCGAGCGTCTTCGGGGCTGGGGCAGGGGCGTTCATGGCAAGGCTCCGGGAATGCGGCGGGTCTATCCCGGGAGCGGGGAGGGGGCAAGGACGGTGGGAACTCTTCCTTCTCCCAGAGGGAGAAGGTGGCCGCGAAGCAGCCGGATGAGGGGTTACGGCGCTCGTTCTGATGCGGGAGAGCCCCTCACCCGCCCGCTTCGCGGGCACCCTCTCCCCCTGGGAGAGGGGAAGAAAGTTCCCCGCCCGTCCGAAAACTAGTCGCAGAAGCCGCAGCGGCGGGAGAAGGCGCGTACCGCTTCGACGTCGTGGAACTCCTCGAAGGCGACGACGCGGCCGTTCGCGAGCCGCCAATGATGCTCGGAGACCGTCTCGATCACCTCGCCGCTCTGCCGATGCCGGTAGCGCAGGCGCACCTGCGTCCGCGCCTCGTCGCCGTCGGCGACGATCTCGCCATTGTCGAAGGCGAGGATCTCGTAGTCGCGACCGATGGCGGCGAGCCGCTCGGCAGTCGCCGCGCGGCCGTGCACGGAGCCGCCGATCGGGTTGACCGAGGGCGGGATATGTATCGTGTGCTCGATCCCTTCGTCGAGGCGCTCGAGCACGACGTCGAGCCGGCCGTTCCGCCAGGCCTCGTAGAGGTCCGTCACAGTCTGCTCGGTCGTCGGCATGGTCGCCCTCCCTATTCGCAGAAGCCGCAGCGGCGGCCGAAGGCGTGCATCTTGTCGATGTCGTGGAACTCCTCGATCAGCGTGACGCGGCCGTCGTCGAGCTTCCAATGGTGCATCGATATGGTCTCGAGCACCTGCTCGCTCGGCCGGTGCCGGTAGTGCATGCCGACGCGCGCGGCGGCCTCGTCGCCATTGGTGAGGATGTCGCCGTTGCGGAAGTCGAGGATCTCGTAGTCGCGGACGATCTCGTCGAACCGCTCGGCGACCGCCGCCCGCCCGCGGACGGTGCCGCCCACCGGGTTGATCGACGGCGGGATGTGGATCGTCCATTCGACGTCGTCGGCGAGCATGCCCATGACGGCGTCGAGGTCGCCCTTGCGCCAGCTGTCGTAGAGCGCTGCAACGGTCTGTTCGGTCGTCGGCATGTGGGCCTCCCGCGAGCGAGCGGCCGCATTCTACCATGACGCGAGGCGCGCGCGAGCCCGCTCAGCGCTTCTTCTTGACCGGCTTCTTCTTGGCGGTGGACTTGCGGGCGGTCGCCTTGCCCTTGCTGCGGCTGGACTTCTTGGCGCTCGCCTTCCTGGAGCCGCCCTTCGATTTCGCCGCCGGGGGATCCTTCTTGGCGGAGGCGGCCGCCGTGGTCCACGCGCCGTCGCAGGTCGTCGACGAACGCCAGCCGAGCAGGCCGGCATTGCCGCGCTCGTCGACGCGCCAGCGGCCCTGCTGGCGGCAGGGACGGTCGCCCGGATCGATCGCGGTGTGAATGAACTCGCGCGCGCCCGGCGTGACGCGCGGGTTCGACAGCTCGTGCAGCGGCTCGACCGACTTGCCGCCCGGCCGCGGGAACATCAGCACGTTGGCGCCGTTGCCGCGCGCGTCGCGGGCGAGCACGAAGGCGCGCTCCTGCTCCTGCGGGCGGTCGGCCGGGCAGGCGAAGGAGAACAGGGTCCGCTCGCCGAAGGGCTGGCGGCGGGCGCCCTTGTCGAGCGGCACGCATTCCGGAAGGCTCTCGGCGAGCTGGCGGACGACGTCCGGGACCTCGGCGAGGCTGGCGTATTCGTGCACGCCGGTCATGTCCTCGGCGGCGTCCTCCTCGCCGAAGCCGCCGTCGGCCGGCGCCGGCTCGGGGGTCGGGACCGGCTCCGTCGGCGCCACCGCGGCGACCTCGGTGGGCGGGGCTGCGGGCGGCGGAGCGGCCTCGGGCTCTGCGACCGTCGACGCAGGCGCCGGGGCGGGAG
>JAEZCD010000124.1 GCA_023430145.1 Pseudomonadota bacterium | reverse complement strand
GCGTCTGGTGGGCTCGGAGTTGTGTATAACACACAGCGCCGTGGGCGCGCACGCGGCCGGCCGCGATCGCCGCCTGCGCCTGGGCGCGGCTCGCGAAAAGCCCGCGCTCGACGAGCATGAGATCGGCGCGGCGCTTGCTATCGTTCATGCCCGCGATATGCCGATGTATGGGGGACTTGGCCAGCGGTGTCGTCCCCGGCGACAGGGGCGGCAGCGGCTCGGGAAGGGGACCCAGACTTTCCCGCCTTCCAGCATTTGGCGCCGCGAAAGCCTGGGTCCTTTTCCGCGCCTTCGGCGCGCCGGGGACGACACCGGGGGGCGGAGAGGACGGCGGG
Source organism: Pseudomonadota bacterium (assembly GCA_023430145.1). GTDB lineage: Bacteria > Pseudomonadota > Alphaproteobacteria > Rhizobiales > Methylopilaceae > JAEZCD01. The sequence goes on along the minus strand of JAEZCD010000124.1, from coordinate 2,548 downwards.
GTGCCGCTCTCCTCCTACCGCTTCCGCCGCCCGCCCTTCTTGTGGCCGGCGGTGAACGGGTCCGGCCGCTCCCTGCCCGGCCGATAGGCGTCGCGGCCGAGCGGCCGCTCGCGGTCCGTTCCCGGCCCCATCTCGTCGAGCCCGGGCTTTCGCGCCCGCGAGGGCGGCGGCAGGTCGAGTGGGTCGAAGCTTTCGGGCCCGGCGGTCGTCGGCCCGGAGAGCAGGTTCGCGGCGACGCCGTATTTGCGCGGGCCGGCATAGCCGCCGCCGCGCTCGACGACGTCCGTCTGGCGCGAGATCGGGTCGTCCGAGACGGCGAGCTCGGCCGCCTGCAGCCGCTTGATCTCGTCGCGCAGCCGGGCCGCGGTCTCGAACTCGAGGTTGGCCGCTGCTTCGCGCATCCGCTTCTCGAGGTCGCCGATCGTCGCTTTCAGATTGTGGCCGATCAGCGTGCCTTCGCGGGCGAGGCCGGTGTCGACGCGGACATGGTCGCGCTCGTAGACGGAATCGAGAATGTCGCCGATCGAGCGTTTGACGCTTTCCGGCGTGATCCCGTTCGCCTGATTGTAGGCGAGTTGCTTCTCCCGCCTTCGGTCGGTCTCGGCCATGGCGCGCTGCATCGAGCCGGTGACGTGGTCGGCGTAGAGGATCACCTTGCCGTCGAGGTTTCGCGCCGCGCGGCCGATCGTCTGGACGAGGGAGGTTTCGGAGCGGAGGAATCCCTCCTTGTCGGCGTCCAGAATGGCGACGAGCGCGCATTCCGGGATGTCGAGGCCCTCGCGCAGAAGATTGATGCCGACCAGCACATCGAACGCGCCAAGCCGCAGGTCGCGGATGATCTCTATGCGCTCGATCGTATCGATGTCGGAGTGCATGTAGCGCACGCGCACACCCTGCTCGTGCAGGTACTCGGTGAGGTCCTCGGCCATGCGCTTGGTCAGCACCGTCACCAGCGAGCGAAAACCCTTCGCCGCGACCTCCTTGACCTCGCCGAGCAGGTCGTCGACCTGGTGCTTTGCCGGCCGCACATGCACCGGCGGGTCGAGCAGGCCGGTCGGGCGGATCACCTGCTCGGTGAAGACGCCACCGGTGCGCTCCATCTCCCAGCCGCCGGGCGTCGCCGAGACGTACATCGTCTGCGGCCGCATCGCGTCCCATTCCTCGAAGCGCAGCGGCCGGTTGTCCATGCAGGAGGGCAGCCGGAAGCCATACTCGGCCAGCGTCGCCTTGCGCCGGAAGTCGCCGCGATACATGGCGCCGAGCTGCGGCACGGTGACGTGGCTCTCGTCCACGAAGACGAGCGCGTTGTCCGGCAGGTACTCGAACAAAGTTGGCGGCGGCTCGCCGGGCTTTCTCCCCGTCAGCCAGCGCGAATAGTTCTCGATGCCGGCGCAGGAGCCGGTCGCCTCCATCATCTCGAGGTCGAACATGGTCCGCTGCTCGAGCCGCTGCGCCTCGAGCAGCCGGCCCATGCGCGTCAGCTCCGTCAGCCGCAGGCGCAGCTCCTCGCGGATGCCGTCGACCGACTGCAGCAGCGTCGGCCGCGGCGTCACATAGTGCGAGTTGGCGTAGATTTTCACGAAGGACAGCTCGGCCGAGGTCTGCCCGGTCAGCGGGTCGATCTCGATGATGGCCTCCACCTCGTCGCCGAACAGCGAGACGCGCCAGGCGCGGTCCTCGTAGTGCGCCGGGAAGATCTCGATCGTGTCGCCGCGCACGCGAAAAGTGCCGCGCTGGAAATTGATGTCGGAGCGCCGGTATTGCAGGGCGACGAGGTCGGCTAAGAGCTGCCGCTGCTGAATGCGCTCGCCGACCTTGATAGAGAACGTCATGGCCGAGTAGGTCTCGACCGAGCCGATGCCGTATATGCAGGACACGGAGGCGACGATGACCACGTCGTCGCGCTCCAGCAGCGACCGCGTCGCCGAGTGGCGCATCCGGTCGATCTGCTCGTTGATCGACGAATCCTTCTCGATATAGGTGTCGGTGCGCGGAATATACGCTTCCGGCTGGTAGTAGTCGTAATAGGAGACGAAATATTCTACCGCGTTGTTCGGAAAGAAGCTCTTGAACTCGCCGTAGAGCTGGGCGGCCAGCGTCTTGTTCGGGGCGAGGATCAGCGCCGGCCGCTGCGTCGCCTCGATCACCTTCGCCATGGTGAAGGTCTTGCCGGAGCCGGTGACGCCCAAAAGCACCTGGTCGCGCTCGAAGCGGCGGACGCCGTCGACCAGCTCCTCGATCGCCTGTGGCTGGTCGCCCTTCGGCTCGAACGGCGAGACGAAGTCGAAGCGGATGCCGCCCTCGGATTTCTCCGGCCGCGGCGGCCGGTGCGGCGTCCAGGGCTTGCCCGCGAGCTCGGGCCGGCCGTGCTGGATCAGCTGCTCGAGCGCGGCGACGGTGGCCGAGACGCTCTTGCCCGGGTCGAAGGTCTCGGGCAGCGCCGAGGCGTCGGTCTCGTCGACCTCGCCCCAGCCGCGCGGCGCCTTCTCGGGGTCCGGGACGGCGGCCCGCTTGGCGGCGGCGCGGCCCGGCGCCCGCGGCGCCTTGT
>JAEZCD010000410.1 GCA_023430145.1 Pseudomonadota bacterium | reverse complement strand
CCGGGGTTGGGTTGGGGGGGGGGGGGGGGGGGGGGGGGGGGGCGGCGCCCCCCCACCCGGAACGCTGGCCTTTCGCCGGCGTTGGCTTCCCAGAGAGAAATCAGCGTGAAACGTGGACCCGCCCCGGCAGCGGGGCAGGTCGAACTATGCTCATGAGCCAGTCCGAGAAGTCTCGTCGCGTCGCTGGACGACGCGCAGCATGAGCCAGCTTCCGCACGAGATCCGCGAGGAACTACTCGCGCTGATGCCGACGCTGCGGGCGTTCGCCCGCTCGCTGGCCGGCAACCGGGCCGAATCGGACGACCTCGTCCAGGAGACGATGGTCAAGGCGATCAGCAACATCAACCAGTTCGATCGCGGCACCAATCTGCGCGCCTGGCTGTTCACGATCCTGCGCAATACCTACTACACGACCGTGCGGCGCCGCCGGCGCGAGGTCGAGGACGCCTCCGGCAATGCCGCGAGCCAGCTCTCCGTCGGCCCGCAGCAGGAATGGTCGGCGGCGATGCATGCGCTGCGCGGGGCGCTCGACCGGCTACCGGACGACCAGCGGGAGGCGCTGATCCTCGTCGGCGCGGCCGGCATGACCTACGAGGAGGCGGCCGAGGTGTGCGGCTGCGCGCTGGGGACCATCAAGAGCCGGGTCAACCGCGGAAGAAACCGCCTGCTCGAGATCCTGCACGCGGAGGGGCCGAGCGACGTGCTGTCAGACAATGATTTCCTGTCGGCGGTGAAGCAGAAGGCCGGGTGAGCGGGCGCCGTTGCGGGACGCGACGCCGACCGCCGGGAACCCTTCCGCCGCGATCGTGTTCGAATCGAATGGCGCCGCTTCACGCGGGCGTAGCAGTTTCTTGTCAAGCATTTTCGTCCTAGGCTGCGGCCGAAACCGGCATGCGGGCCGGATGAGTGGTGTACCGACATGGCGCCTCGTGCTTCCTGGAAAGGCTACCTGAAGCTATCGCTGGTCTCCTGCGCGGTGGCGCTCTACCCGGCGACGACGCTGGCCGAGCGCGTGCGCTTCCGCACCGTGAACCGGCAGACCGGCAACCGCATCCGTCAGCAGCTCGTCGACGAGGTGACCGGCGAGCCGGTCGAGCCCGAGGACCGGGCCAAGGGCTACGAGGTCGGCAAGAACGACTACCTCATCATGGACGACGACGAGCTCGAATCGGTGCAGATCGAGAGTTCGCACACGATCGACATCCAGCAGTTCGTGCCGCAGGGCTCGATCGACGAGCTCTATCTCGACGACGGCTACTACATCGCCCCCGACGACCGGGTCGCGGTCGAGCCGTTCAGCGTCATCCGCGAGGCGATGCAGGCCACCGGCACGGTCGGCATCGCCCGTGTCGTGCTCTACCGCCGCGAGCGCCTGCTGCTGCTCGAGCCGCGCGGCAAGGGAATTCTCGCCAAGAGCATCCGCTACCAGTACGAGGTGCGCCCCGAGGAGAGCTACTTCGCCGACATTCCGGAGGTGAAGGTCGAGCCGGAGATGCTGAAGCTCGCCGAGCACATCGTCGACACCAAGCGCGGCGAGTTCGACCCGAAGATGTACGAGGACCGCTACGAGAACGCGCTGATCGAGCTCATCAAGTCGAAGCAGTCGGGCCGGCCGATGGAGCCCGCCGCGGTGGCTCCGGCGCCGAGCAACGTCGTCAACCTCATGGATGCGCTCCGCCGCAGCATCGAGGCGGACGAGAAGAGCGCCAAGGGCAAGCCCGCCCCCGCCAAGAGCCGCGGCAAGGCGGAGGCGGCCAAGCCCGCCGAGGCCAATAAGCCGCCGGAGAAGAAGCCGGCCGCCAAGCGGACGCAGAAGCTCAAGAAGGCCGGCTGATCCGGTGGGGCTGCAGGACTACAGGCAGAAGCGCGATTTTTCGCAGACGCCCGAACCGGCCGGCAAGGAAGCGGCCGCCGGCGGCGACAGCTTCGTCGTCCAGAAGCATGCCGCCCGACGCCTGCACTACGATCTGCGGCTCGAGCTCGACGGCGTCCTCAAGAGCTGGGCGGTGGCCAACGGTCCGAGCCTCGTCCCCGGCGAGAAGCGGCTCGCCATCGAGGTCGAGGATCATCCGCTCGAATACGGCGGCTTCGAGGGCAACATCCCCAAGGGCGAGTATGGCGGCGGCTCGGTCATCGTCTGGGACGAGGGGACCTGGCGGCCCGAGGGCGATCCGCATTTCGGCCTTTCGAAGGGCCATCTGCGCTTCGAGCTTTCGGGCCATCGCCTCGGCGGTCTCTGGGATCTCGTGCGCATCAGGAAGAAGCCGGGCGACCGCCAGCAGCCCTGGCTCCTGATCAAGGTCGCCGACGCGCATGCGCGCGGCGAGACCGATCCCGACATCCTCGGGGAGACGACCTCCGTCGTCACCGGGCGCACCATCGAGGACGTCGCCGCCGGCGTCGAGGGCAAGAAGGTCGCGCGCAAGGCCAAGGCTGGCTCGAAGGAGAAGGCCGCGCCCAAGGCGAAGACGCAGGCGCCGGCACCGACGAAGGCTGCCCCGGTAAAGGCCGCGCCCGCCAAGGCGGCCGCGAAGAAGGCCGAGCCCATCGACCCCTCCCGCATCGCCGGCGCGGTCGAGGCGCCCCTGCCGAGCTTCATCGAGCCGGCGCTCGCCTCGGCCTGCGCGAAGCCGCCGGCCGGCAAGGACTGGCTGCACGAGATCAAGCTCGACGGCTACCGGCTGCAGGCGCGGATCGACCGCGGCCGCGTGCAGCTGCGAACCCGCAACGGGCTCGACTGGACGTCGAAGTTCCAGGTGCTGGCGAAGGATCTCGCGCTCTTGCCGGTGAAGACGGCCATTCTCGACGGCGAGGTGGTGGTCGAGGATCGCAACGGCGTCTCGAGTTTCATCGAGCTGAAGCTGGAGCTCAGCCGCACGCGCGGCGAGCGCTTCGTTCTCTACGTCTTCGATCCCCTCTATCTCGACGGCTACGACCTGCGCGCCGTGCCGTTCGGGGAGAGGCGGGCGCTGCTCGAGCAGGCGCTCGGGCCCGGCATGGGCGGCCGGCTGCGGCTCACCGAAATGTTCGAAACCGAGGGCGGCACGCTCTTCAAGCATGTCTGCCGGCTCGGCCTCGAGGGAATCGTTTCCAAGCGCCGCTCGTCGAAATACGTCTCCGGCCGCATAAAATCCTGGCTGAAGACGAAGTGCGCCCTGCGCGAGGAGTTTTTGGTGCTCGGCTACCAGCCGTCGAGCACCTCGCGCAAAGCGATCGGCTCGCTCGCCCTCGGCTACTGGAAGGAGGGCGAGCTCCGCTATGCGGGGAAAGTCGGCACCGGCTTCAGCCATTCGGTCGCGGAAGAGATCTGGGAAAAACTCGATCCCTTCCGCCGCCACGACAGACCGACGAAGGAGGTGCCGCCCGACGCCGATGTCCGCGGCCTGCGCTGGGTCGAGCCGCGGCTCGTCGCCGACGTCGAGTTCGCCGCCTGGACCGGATCGGGCATGATCCGCCACGCGAGCTTTCAAGGCTTGCGCGAGGACAAGACGGCTGCCGACCTGAAAGAGGAGGGCGCGCCGGTGCCGGTCGCCAAGGCGAAGACGCGGAGCTGGAGCATCCGGCTCACCCATCCCGACCGCGTCTACTGGCCGGACGTCGGCGTCAGCAAGCTCGGCCTCGCCGAGTATTACGCCGACATCTGGCCCTGGATCGAGCCGCAGATCGTCGGCCGGCCGCTGAGCCTCTTGCGCTGCCCGAGCGGGCTGCAGGAATGCTTCTTCCAGAAGCATGCGTGGAAGGGCATGCCGACGGCCCACATCCGCCCGGCCATGGTCGGCGACGACGAGGTGCTGTTCATCGAAACGCTCGATGGCCTGATCGCCCTCGTCCAGGCCGGCGTGCTTGAGATCCACCCGTGGGGCTCGACCATGGCCGACCCCGAGCGCCCGGACCGGCTGATCTTCGACCTCGACCCCGGCGAGGATGTCGCCTGGCCACAGGTGGAAGCGGCGGCCGTGGAGGTGCGCAGCCGGCTCACGGCCCTCGGGCTCGTATCCTTCGTCAAGACGACCGGCGGCAAGGGCCTGCACGTCGTCGTGCCGATCACCCCGCGTCTCGACTGGGGGCCGGCGAAGGCCTGGTGCCAGAAATTCGCCGAGGCGGTCGCCAAGGCGCAGCCGGACGGCTTCGTCACCAACATGGCCAAGCGCGTGCGGGGCGGAAAGATCTTCCTCGACTATCTGCGCAACGGCCGCGGCGCGACCGCCATCGCCGCCTATTCGACGCGCGCGAGGCCGGGGGCTTCGGTGGCGACGCCGCTGTTCTGGGACGAGCTCGGCACCGGCGTGACGCCGTCGCACTTCACGGTGCTGAATCTCTCCCGGCGGCTGCAGGCGCTCCCGTCCGATCCCTGGGCCGACATGGCGACGACGAAGCAGAAGCTGCCGCCGGTATCGAAGATCAAGGCGTCGGGATGAGGCGAGCCGCGCCCGGATCGTCGCGGCGCGGGCGGCCTTGACGGGACGGACGATCCTTTCGGAGGAGGCGTGGTGCGGACGGCGGGACTCGAACCCGCAAGCCCCGAGGGGCGCAAGATTTTAAGTCTCGTGCGTCTACCGGTTTCGCCACGTCCGCGGGCGGCCGACCCTAGGCGATCCGGTTCGGCTTCGAAAGCGCGGCACCGACGCCGTCCCGGCCGAAACTCGGGCCGCGGCGAAAAGCCCGGAAAGCCTAGCCCTGCCGCTCCGGTACATGCACGACGAGCCCGTCGAGCGCCGCCGTCACCTTGATCTGGCAGGACAGCCGGCTCGTCGGCCGCACGTCATAGGCGAAGTCGAGCATGTCCTCCTCCATCGGCGAAGGACCGCCGACCGCCGCCGCCCAGGCGTCGTCGACATAGACGTGGCAGGTCGCACAGGAGCAGGCGCCGCCGCACTCGGCCTCGATGCCGGGAATGCCGCTGCGGATCGCCGCTTCCATGACCGTCGAGCCGAGCTCGGCGTCGACGGTCTGCGACTGACCGCCGGGTTCGATGTAGGTGATTCTCGCCATGATCCAGGAAGGCTTGCCGGCGCCTGCCGCCGGGAAGCCGGCTACTTAGGGCAAAGGCGCCGCGAGCGCCAGCCTCAGCGGTCGGCGGTCCGCAGCTCGATGGCCGCATTCACCTCGGCCAGCGCCTCGGCGAGCTCGGCGAGCACGCGGCCGAGCGGCTCGCCCGCCCGTGC
>JAEZCD010000391.1 GCA_023430145.1 Pseudomonadota bacterium | reverse complement strand
GCGGAACATCGGGATGATGCCGCTCGCGCCGCCGCCGACCCTTTCGCTGGCACAAGAGGAACGCCTTGCCTGTTCGTCCCCCTCGCATCTGCGGATGTGGCTTTCGCATTGCCTCAGGCGTCGCATGCCCGTGCGAAGCGAAGCGCACCGCTGCTCGCAAGGCTGCATTCGACAAGAAGCGGCCGAACGCTGGCGATCGTGGTTACGACGCCGAGTGGCGACACTACGCTAAGAGGTTCCTCGCCAAGCCTCGGAATCAGATGTGCATATTCCACTGCGGTCGACCGGCCGTGTTGGTGGATCACATAGTACCTCACAAGGGTGACGATAGACTACGCTGTGACACCACCAACCATCAGCCGCTTTGTAGATCGTGCCATAGTAGTCGCAAGCAAAGCATGGACCGACGAGCAATACAGGCCGCGCAATGACTACCCCCGGGGTGGCGATAGACTTCTATGAGGGACCGCGTGACCGGCGGGGGCGGCACAACGTCACATATTTGGAGAAAAAGTTCCTATTTCTGGACACGGTAGGTAAGTGATGCTGACCCTTATTACCCCTCCGGCGACCCTCCCCGTGAGCCTCTCCGAGGCGAGCGAGCACGTGCGAGCTGTCGGCACTATCGACGACGTGCCTCTCACTCAGTACCTCGAGGCGGCGACCGAGGCCGTCGAGCGGGCAACCGGGCGGCGGCTTATATCCCAAACGTGGCACCTTAACACGTATGCCGACAGGGTGCCGTGGTGCATCCCCATCCCGCTCGCCCCTGTGTCGGCGGTCTCGAGCGTCACCTATCGCGACCTGGATGGTGAAAGCCAGACCCTCGACCCGGCGCTTTATGAGCTTCGCGACAGCGAAGTTGTCCGGGCCTACGGCGCGACCTGGCCTTCCGGCCGGAACCATGCCGTCACGTTCGTCGTCGGCTACGGCGATGCCGGCGACGTGCCGGCTCCCCTCAAGCAGGCGATCAAGATGATTGCCGCAGCCTTCTATGAGGGCCGCGAGGCTGGCACCCTTACGCATATCCTGGGCGGCGTCGAGGATCTCATCAATCCATATCGCGAGTGGCGGTTCGGCTGATGGCGACGCACCGCGATTTCGACAGCCTGCAGCGTCGGATAGCGCAGATCCCCGACGACCTGAAGAAGAAGGTAATCGTTGCGCTCGACAAGTCGACGGCCGAAGTCGTGCGCTCCATGGAGCACCTTGTCGAGACCGACGACGGTGACTTGAAGCGATCGATCAAAGTTGAGCCCGGAGAGACCGAGTTTCGACGCTACGTCAAAGCCGGCGGTAGCCTCACGACCCGCCAGAACAAGCGCGGCGACAACTACGATTACAGCCTAGCTAACGAGTTCGGCACCGAGGACATGAACGCTCAACCGTTCTTCTTCCCGGCATGGCGCCTCAACCGGAAGAAGGCCGCGGCCCGGCTTAAGCGCGCCGCCCGCATGGCTGTTCGCGGCATGAAAGGGGATGCCTGATGGCCGACGGCGTTATGGAATTGCAAAAGGCCATCGTGACGAAGCTTCGCGCCTCGACTGCTCTTGTGGCGATCGTCGGCACGAACGGCATATTCGATCGGAACGAAGGTAAGCGTGTCTTCCCTTCCGTCGTGCTCGGCGAAGCCCAGGTCATCAACGAAGACGAGACGATCGGCGTTCCGGGCTCCTACCTCTACAGCCGAGTCTACAACGACCTACACCTTTGGAGCCGAGACGTTGGTCTAGGCGAATGCAAAGCGATGGCCGCGGCGGTTCGTCGGGCGCTGCACGGCACCGTGACCATCAACGGCTACTTGGACGTGCTGCACTTCGAAGCAGCCCGCTTCATGCGCGACCCCCAGGGCGAGGCGGGTCACGGCGTGGTTACGGTCTGGACGCGGATTTGGGAGTCCCTCTCGTGAAAGCGGGTAGCCTCGACAGAGAGATTGAGATCAAACGGTTGGTTGAAACCGTGGATGACTACGGCAGGCCGAGCCGCGCGTGGTGCGTGTTGCACCGGCTACGGGCGCGGAAGGCCGAGCAACCCGGCCGTGAGTGGCTCACCAACGGCGCGAGCTTCGATGAGCAACGGGCCATCTTTACGACCCGCTATGTCGACCAATGCACCCTGATGGCGCTCGCCCCCGGTGAAAGCTTCCTGCCATCGCCTGACGACGAGCTCGTGTCCGAGGGCCGAACCTACCGGATCGTATCAGTTCAAGAGATCGGCCGGCGTGAAGGGCTCGAGATCGCGACCGTGATCAGGAGCGCTTGATATGGCTGGCGGCCGACGCATCACCCCGAAGGCTCAGATGGCCGACGTGCTCGAGGAAGCCACTCCGGCACCGGAGTCGATCTTCCCCGAAGCACGGGCGGACTGGGATGCAGCGGCGGCCGACCTTGTCGGGCGGCGGTTGCTCACGGCTTCCGTGCTCCCCGTCTTGGAGACGTACATCAACTCGGTAGCCCTGGCCCGCAAGGCGGCGATCGAGATCGAGGAGCGAGGGCTTCTCGTCGTCTCGCCGACGGGGGTGTTGAAGGCCAACCCGGCGACGGCGGTACTCAACAGATCGAATGACACCGTGGCGCGCCTTGGCGTTCAACTCGGCCTCACGCCGATGAGCAAGAGCCGGACCGGCATGACACCGGACGACGATGCCAGCCCCTTCGACTAGACCAACCTGGATCTTCGACGACAGCGAGATCCCCGACCCGTTCGGCCATGGGCAGCGAGCGGTCGACTTCCTGCGCTCGCTGAAGCACCCCAAGTCCCGGCTCCCCGGCCAAGCCTTTCAACTCGACCCATGGCAGGAGCGCATAGTCCGGAAGATATACGGCCCCTGCCATGCGGATGGCCGGCGCATCGTCCGCACCGTTACGGCTGTCTTGCCTAGGGGTAATCGTAAAACGGCGCTGGGTGCGGGGCTGACGTGCTTGCACCTATTCGGGCCAGAACGCATCCCAGGCGGGCAGCTGATCGCCGCCGCCGCGGATCAGAAGCAAGCGCGCCTGGCCTACAACGAAGCGGCGGCGATCGTCGCGGCGGACCCTCGGATTGAGAGGGTTGTTCGAGTCGCGGACTATAGGAACAAGATCGAGCACCTGAAGACCGGCAGCGTGCTCGAGGCGATCTCGGCCGATGCCCCAACCCAGCACGGCCGTACTAATTCCTTCTCCTTGGTCGACGAGCTCCATTCGTTCAAAAAGCGAGATTTATGGGACGTTATCCGCACCGGCGCCGTAAAGGTTCCTGGCTCGCTCATAGTCGTGATTACGACCAGCGGACGCGGGCAAGAGAACGTTGCCTGGGATGTTGTCGAGTACGCCCGCAAGGTTGCGCGCGGAGACATCGACGATCCTGCCACGCTGCCCATCCTATTCGAGGCGCCGCAGGATGCGGACTGGCGAGACGAGTCGCTATGGTATGAGGTAAACCCGGGCCTCGCGCACGGCTATCCCGACATTGAAGGGCTGCGACAGCTTGCGCTCGAGGCCGAAAGCCGCCCGGCCGACCGCGAAGCGTTCAAGCAACTGCACTGCGGAATCTGGCTTGATCACTCGGCTGACCCCTTCGTCGAGATGAGCGTTTACGACCTCGGCGCGCGGCCGGTCGACCTCGAGGCGCTCAAGAAGAAACCTTGCTGGCTCGCGGTCGACCTGTCCTCCAATTCCGACCTGACCGTGATCTTGAGCGCGTGGAAGGACGGGGAAGACGGCTACATAGTCCACCCGTGGTTCTACTGCCCCAAGGACAACATTCGCCGCCGCTCCGAGATGGACGGCGTGCCATACGTCCAGTGGGCCGAAGAAGGGTTGATTACGCCGACGCCCGGCAACGTCGTGGATTACCGATTCGTCGAGGATCAGATCCGCTCGCTCTGCGACGAATACGACGTCCGGGAGATCGCATTCGATCCGCACCTTGCCCGGAACATCATGAATAACCTCGGCGAGGATGGACTCCCCGTAGTCGAGATGAGGCAAGGCTGGGTGACGATGGCGCCCGCGATCAAGGAGCTTGAGCGCGCCATCGTCGGCGGCAAGTTCACCCATGGCGGACATCCCATCCTTCGATGGTGCTTCTCAAATATCGCTGTTGAAGTCGACAAGGCTGGGAACAAGTCATTCCACAAGGGCAAGTCAACCGACCGAATAGACGGCGCGGTCGTGGCGGCGATGGCTGTTGCGCGGGCTGCAGCCGGCGACGCCCGCACGTCTATCTTCAACGACCCGACCTTTGACCCGACCTCTCTCATTGTGAAGATTTGGTGATCTATGGCCGATGAACAGGAAAAGCTTGTCGTAGCCGTAGAGGCACGAGTTACGTCCTTTGAACGCGATCTCGCCCGAGTCACTGCGGGGTTGGACAAGACACGTCGTTCCCATTATGCGCTGTCCCAGGAAGTCAAGCGCGGCAACCGCGAGATGCAAACCGCGTTCCAGCAGCTATCGAACACGATGGGTGCTGGCGGGCTGCTAGGCGGAGCCCGCGGCCTTCTTGGTTTAACGGGGCTCGGCGGGCTTGTCGGGGCGGCGGGCATAGGCGCGGCGCTGCAGGGCGCGAAGGCCATAATCTCGGCCGTCGCCGACCTCGCCGACGAAGCCGAGTCGCTACAGCTTTCGACCGACACGATCCAAGCCTTCAAGGTTCTAGGAGAGGAAGCCGGCGTCGGTGGCGAGAAGGCGGCACAGGCGCTCCAAAAGTTCACCCAGGCGAGCGAGGAAGCCGCCCGTGGCGAAGGCGCTCTAATCGAAGCGCTGCGCCGCTACGCCCCCGCCGCCGCCGAACAGTTCCGCGCGGCCGAAGGGCAGGAAGCGCGGTTGCGGGCGCTGGCGGTTGCCTTCACGTCCGTGGAGGATGCAGCGCAGCGCGCCGAGATCGGCGCTGCGGCCTTTGGCGCTCGAGGCGGCGGCAAGCTGGCGGCGGGCATCGCCGCCGCGAATGGTCAGATCGACGTCTACATTCAGAAGCTCAAGGACAGTGGGCAAATCCTCGACGAGGAAGCGATCAAGAAGGCCGACGAGCTCGATATCGCGTTCGCGAGGGTTGCAAGAACGATCGATGGCCAACTGAAGACCGCGATCGTTGGCGTCGCCGCAGTGCTGAAGGCGATGGCCGACTCGGCGACGCGGCCGCTCGTCACGCAACTGTCGGCCACGGTCGACGAAAACCTTGCGGCCGTCGAGCACGACCTCGAGCGGCTCCAGACCGAGCTCTCCAATTTGGGGAACACGCCCGCTTTCGATTATCAGCGAAGCGGCCTGCAGTCGCAAATCGCGGCGCTACAGGAAGAGCGCGTGAAGCTGCAGGCGGAGCTAGGCCGGATGTTCCGGCTATCTGAGGGCCAGCCGATCCCGGGCGCTCCTGGGTCCCCTGCATCGGTGCCGATCCCGCGGTCGAAGGCGCCGCTTTCGTTCGCTGAGACCGACGCGATCCTAGCCGAGCAAAGGCGCCTGGCCGACGCGAGTAAGAGCGCGACCGACGGCGCGAAGACAAGCCTCGACAACTATGCGTCCGCCGCCGCCGCCGCGAAGGCGCAACTGGAGGCCATGAAGGCGTCCCAGGAGAAGTTCGCGGAGTCACAGCGGGCGAGCAACGAATATTTGCTCACCTTTGCGGATGGCATCGCCACGCAAGGACAGTCGGCCCGCGAAGCCCTCGAGGCCGTCCTGCGGCAGATGACCTCCGATCTCTTGCGATTCGCCATCGTCGGAAACGGCGCCTTCGCTTCAATCTTCGGCGGGCAGACGTCCGGCAGCGGGTTTGGTGGACTGATCGCAAACCTGCTTGGCCTTGGCGGCGGGACATCCACTCCGCTGGCGACGAACGCCAATCCGCTGTCCTTCGGCGGACCCCGTGCGGCCGGCGGCCCGGTGTTCCCTGGCCGCGTCTATCCAGTTGGCGAACGCGGTCCCGAAATCTTCGTGCCGCGGGTCGCAGGCATGATCTCGCCCCAGGGGAGTGGCGGGGGCGGCGGCGGTGTGCAAGTGACCGTCCACAATTACGCCCCTGGATCGAAAGCAGAAGTGAAAGAAAGCCGCACCGCGTTCGGCATGCCGAAGCTCGACATCATCATTAGGGCGATGAAGTCTGAGTTGAAAAACGATATTGCGCAGCGGGGCGACTTCGCCCGAACCCTAGAGACCCACACAACCGTCCAAAGAAGGAAATAACCATGCGCTACGACCTCGCGGACCTCGAGCCCTTCGATTGCAAGGAATTCGAGCTCCGGCATCCCGACACGGGCGAAGGCTTGGACATGCACTTCAACGTGCTGGGGCCGCATACCCGAACGGCCCGCATGACGGCATGGAACCTCGCCGAATATGTGCGCACTGCCAAGCCCGACGCGGCGATGATCGATCTAAAGTTGGTTAAGGCACTGGCCGCCGTAATCGTCGACTGGCGCGGCGTCGTCGAGAATGGCCTGGAAGTGCGATACTCGCCGACCCGGGCGGAACGTCTGCTGACGGACCATCACTGGATTCGCGAGCAGGTGTCAAACTTCTCTAGTGATCGTCGTAACTTCTTCCGACGGCCGGAGCCTGTCGGGGAGGCCGCGTGATGTTTACTGATCCGACCCCCGCGGAGATCCTCGCAGCGGCGGTACGCTGGAATCTCGATTGGGGCGACAAGGTCGACTGGCTCGAGGACCTCGCCGCCGAGGACCCGGAGAACCCGCCGCGCGCGCTCCTTGAGCGGCCGGAGATCCCAAGCCATCTTCAAGAATTGTGGCATGCGTTCGTTAGTCTATCGACATGCCGTCCACTGGTTGGTGGGTCGGTCGGGCCAATCCCTTGGGTGGCGATCGATTGCTATGCTCGGCGATACGGTATCGACGGGGAGGAATTCGAGCGACTGACTGAGGTTGTGGCCGCGATGGACAGTGCTTTTATTTCGAAGGCGATCGAGATGAGGGCGGCAAGGGAGACGCAGGAAAGCTAAGGTTCACGTCGTCGATTGGGATGAGACCAAGGCCCGCCTCTGGGAGATCAGCGAAAACCTTCACCGGGCCGATCTCACTGCGTTGCAGCGCAGCGAGCAAATTGCCGAGTGGGTGCGGCTGACGGAGAGGAAGGTTTCTGCACAAGTTGTGCAAAAACCCCAGGGTGGCCGACCAGGGGGTGGTGTGCGGGCCCGCCGATCGGGCGAAGCAGACGGCGCGCAGGAAGGCGATCTACGAGGAACTGCATCCGGAGACGGTGAACGGCGCGACGGGCGGCATGAACGCCTCGCTCGGCAGAGACGTTGGCGAAAACCTTGCGCCAACGTTCTCCGCCGAGACCGCTAGGGCCACGGGCCGTTTACCGCGGCGGACGGCGACGCTGGAAGTCCTTACGTCCCTCCGCAACCCAATGGTCCCGACACTTGACGATCTCCGCATACCGGGACGGCCCGACTTTTGGCAGGCTCCGCAGTTGCTCATTGCTAAGGCCGAATAGCTCCTCGGCGGATTTGATGCCGGCGTTTTCGACAACGGTGACGGTGGCACCCGATAGACCGACATTAGCGAAAGCCATTGCGGCTCTCGTATTGTCGCCCATTCGATGGAAGGCTTTAGGACCCTGCGTCGCGCTGTTCAAATCACGTTCCTCCCCTATGGCGGACAGCAAGTCGGATGGTCGGTCGCGGATTTCCAGCCCCGCCAAGCTTCACTGTTGTGTGATCGAGATTCTGCTTCTCCCTTTTGCGATCTGCCTGCTACCGTTTGGTGCCCGGCTTCTTGGAGGTGCCCATGAGCCGGTCGGTCTCATCCAGGGAAAGTTCGACGAGCTCGCGGATCGCTTGCGGCCGCGACGGAATGTGCTTCTGGACGCGGCGCCATTCGTCGATGCGTTCGAGCAGAGACTTAGGGAGCCTCAGGAGAGTCGCGATTTTGGGATCATCCGCCATGAGGCCATCTTAGCGACCCCGATTGCGCTTGACCAGAGGATATCAATGAAATTATCGTTAGTGTCGTAAGCGTCGTTATCAGGGGAACAGCCAATGCAGACAGCATCCGCCGACTTCGCCGCCGGGCACCCGCGCGGCTATCCACACCCGCCTGAGGTCGACTGGCGCGAACGATCCACCTTCTGGCACGCGCGCTATGAGGAAATGTCCAATCTTGCTTTCGCGCTCGCCATCGGCATCCGCAGCGTAAACACGCTCATCGCTTACGAGCATGAAGATCTCGCTATCCAACAGATGTTCGCGCTCGAGGAGACCGTCAAAGCCGTTATGCGGGAGGGCGACTATGAATAGCGTCGACCAAGCCAAACCAACCCGCCGCCGACGGCACCCCGACGCCCGCCTTCTGAAGCTCGCCATCGCGTACTTCGAAGCCGAGCAAGCGCACCTTCGCTCGATCGACGTAACGGATGACGCCCAGCGCCTCCGTTCCCTACGCGGTGGCGAGGCGGCCTATGCGGCGGCCAAGGTGCGGCGGTTAAAGGCCTACGAGATCGCCGAGAAGGCCGCGGCGCGCGTCCTGCGCACCCCCGCCACGACGTTGGCCGGCTATCGCGCGAAGGCCAAGGTCGCCGACGAGTGCTTGGCCGACGGCGAGGCCTACCGGCGGCTCTTGTCCGAGGTGCTCGCTTGGGCGGAAGCGCAAGGACCCGAACAGATAAACTGATCGTGGTTGCTGCAAATCCACACTAACCGGGGCCGGCTCTTGATGTAGTGCCGACCCCGCAAGTCTGCAAGGGGTTGCTTTTTGCTTGCAATTGAAGTACACAGGTGCTCGTCGGGCAGTATCCCGACTAACGAAACAGTTAACCGAGGGGTTAAGTAATGGATCTCCGAGAGATCAGGAACAAGCCGGTTTCACCTGAGATGGAAATCGAGACCCGGGCCATCCAGGAGCGGTGGATGAAGGAGGCTCTCCGAGGGCTTCCCTCCGAAAACTCGACGCCCAGCGGCATCCCTCAGCTTTCGAAGGGGATTATGCAGTTCCAGCGGGATATCGCCCTGCTCGCCAACGAGGTGCCAAAGCTCCGCGCCGATCTCCGCGGTCTCACCGAGCTTGGGGCGAAGATTGATGCCCTCACCGCTGAGGTCGCCAACCTGCGGGCGGGCCTCGAGGCTGCGGCCTAAATGGTCAAACAGGTCGCCCTTCCAAGCTCGCTGCCGCCTTTCCTGGTAAACCGGGAACAGGCGGCGGCCTGTTTGTGCGTCTCGGCGACGAAGTTCGATGAATTAGTCAAGACAAATCGCATGCCGCGTCCGCGGGCCGTGGACGCCAAAAGACTATGGCTCGTTTCAGAGCTAATGACTGCAGCCTTTGCGCTGCCGATGGTGGGAGAAGAGACCGTCGAAGATGACGGTTGGGGGGATGTAGACCGCGGTGGCGCCCGAACGCAATAAATATCCTTTCGTCGAATCCTTCCGCGATCGGCACGGCAAGCTGCGTCTGTACTTCAGGCGCGGCAAAGGCGCGCGTACGCCTCTGCCCGGGCCAATGGGCTCCCCCGAATTCCACGACGCATACCAGAGGGCTTTGGCCGGCGACGTCGTCGTGCAGAAGGCTCGACGTGTCGAGCATCCACCGGGCTCCCTCGGCGCGCTGATCGTCGACTTCAAGACAGATAATCGCGGCTACAAGAAGGTGCGCGCCTCGACGCGGCGTCAATATGACGCCGTGCTCGAGAAGCTGCGCATAGCGCACGGCCATCGGCCGGTCGCCGGCATGACCCCCGGCCGGATCGAGAAGGCGTTCCTGGTTCCTCTAGCGGACAAGCCGGGCGCCGCACTGGCTGTGTTGAAGATCCTCCGCCTTCTTGTGAAGCACGCCATCCTTCACGATTGGTTGAAGCACGACCCTACCACCGGCCTCGACCGTCCCGACCTGCAGGAAGTGCGGAGTTGGACCGACGCTGAGATCGAGGAATTCGAAGCGCGGTGGCCGGTCGGCACCAAGCAGCGGCTTGCCTTCGCGTTGCACCTGTTCCTCGGCCAAAGGCGATCGGACGTCTGCCGGATGACCGAGGCCGATATCGGCGCTGGTACGATTCGCGTCGTGCAACAAAAGACGGGCGCGAAGCTCGAGATCCTCCTGCACCCCGAGCTCCAAGCCATCCTCGACGCAACGCCGCGCGAGCACATGATCCTTCTAGCGACCGAGTACGGCAAGCCCTTCTCGGTCGGCGGGTACGGGGCGTGGCTGCGGAAGGCGATCACGGCCGCGGGGCTGCCGATGGACTGCAAGCCGCACGGGCTCCGGAAGGCCGCGGGACGGCTGCTCGCCGAAGCCGGCTGCACGACTCACCAGATCATGGCCGTGCTCGGTCACATTAGCTTGAGCGAAGCCGAGAGATACACCCGGGAAGCTGATCAGAAGCGGCTCGCGGCGGGTGCGATCATCAACCTCGCGGAACACGGGGCGAACAAACGTTCCCAAACCGCCCCGAAAAAGTTTGGGAATGAGAGCGAAAAGGATAGATAGTTGATTGACTTAGAAAGTGGGTTCGTCATCCGCGCAGGATGACGAGGGCGCGCGTCAGGTCCGCTCCGCCCCCCTCGCCTAACCCCGCTCCCACACCGGCGGCGAGCCGTAGTGGCGGCGGAGGAACACCGCGAAGGCGCGTACCGCCGGCGCCACGTGCGCCGACCGCGGATAGACGGCGTAGACGTTGCGGACGTCCCGCGTCAGCTCGCCGCGCCAGTCGGTCAGCGCCGCGACGAGGCTGCCTTCCCGCAGCTGCGGCGCGACCACCCAGGTGCCGAGCAGGCCGATGCCGATGCCGCCGAGCGCGGCATCGCGCAGCGCCTCCGAATTGTTGGTGCTGAAGCTGCCGGCGACCGTCACCGCGCGCGTCTCGGCGCCGCGGGCGAAGAACCAGGTGTTGCGCACCGTGTAGAGGGTGCTGAGCAGGCAGTTGTGGCGGGCGAGCTGCTCGGGCTCGCTCGGCATGCCATGGCGCGAAAAATAGTCGGGGCTGGCGCAGAGGACCCGCCGCGTCGTCGCGAGCTTCATGCCGATCATGCTCGAATCCGGCAGATGCCCCATGCGGATGGCGATGTCGGCGCCGGCGGCGATCGGGTCGGCCTGCCGGTCGTAGAGGCCGAGCTCGACGTCGAGCTGCGGATAGAGGCGCATGAACTCGGGCAGCGCCGGCGCGACATGCAGGCGGCCGAAAGTGGCCGAGGCGGACACGCGCAGCCGGCCGCGCGGCACCTCGAGCTGGCCGCGCACCGCGCTCTGCGCATCGGCCACCTCGCCGAGAATCTTTCGCGCCCGCTGCAGGTACGCGTTGCCGGCATCGGTGAGCGAGAGAGCACGCGTCGTCCTGAGGATCAGGCCGACGCCGAGCTCCTGCTCGAGCGCGGCCATCTGCTTGGACACCGCCGACGGGGTGAGCCGCAGGCGCCGGGCGGCGCCCGAGAGGCTGCCCGCTTCGGCAACGGCCACGAAGGCCTCGATGGCGCGGAGGAGGTCCATGCATTCGTTCCAATTCGGAACGACAGTTTGGAGCGATCTTCGCGATCAGTCGACCCGCGCTCGCCTATGATGCCGCGCGCCCGGGCATGACCGTGCCCAGGGTTTGCAGCCGTGCGTCCGAAATCCGGGGTGGACGAAATGACCGATCAGGCCGGTACCGCATCGGCGCCCGACGCCGCGGCGGGCGGAGGCGCCCTGCCCGCCGGGCCGATTCGCATCGTCACCGGCTTCGCCCCCGGCGGCCCGAGCGACCTGTTGGTGCGCATCGTCGGCGAGAAGCTCGGCGAGCTCGTCGGCCGGCCGGTGACGATCGAGGGCCGCGTCGGCCGCGACGGCAATCTCGCCGCGCAGACCGTCGCCCGCTCGGCGCCGGACGGCTGCACGCTGCTGCTCGGCAACAACGGCATCATGGCCGCCAACATGGCGCTCTACGCCGCGCCTGGCTTTTCCGCGCTCGCCGATTTCGTGCCCCTAGCCCGCATCGGCACGCAGCCGAACATTCTCGTCGTCGCTCCCGGGCTGCCGGCCGCGACGGTCGCCGACCTCGTCGGGCTCGGGCGGTCGAAGCCCGGAAAGATCCGCTTCGCCTCCACCGGCCCGGGCGCTGCGGCGCACCTGTCGACGG
Source organism: Pseudomonadota bacterium (assembly GCA_023430145.1). Lineage (GTDB taxonomy): Bacteria > Pseudomonadota > Alphaproteobacteria > Rhizobiales > Methylopilaceae > JAEZCD01. The sequence goes on along the minus strand of JAEZCD010000391.1, from coordinate 20,119 downwards.
TGCTTTTCGCCCGGCACGCGGCGATCGACATCCTGCCGGTCGACTATCCGGGCGCCGCGCCGGCCCTGAAGGATCTCCTCGCCGGCGAGGTGGAGATGATGTTCGGCACGGCCGCATCCTCGGTGGGACTGGTCAGGAGCGGCGCCTTGCGCGCGCTCGCCGTCACCACACCCGAGCGCTCGCCGGCGCTGCCGGAGGTGCCGACCATGAGCGAACTCGGCTTCGTCGGCTTCGACACCACGAGCTGGCACGGCATCGTCGCCCCGGCGGCGACGCCGCCGGCGGTCGTCGAGGCGCTCGGCCGGGCGATTCTGGAGGCGCTCGCCGACCCCGGCGTTCGCGCCGAGCTGACCGATCTCGGCGTCGACGTCGCCCCCCTGGGACCGGCGGAGTTCCGGCGCTATGTCGAGCAGCAGAACCGCAAATGGGCGGAGATCGTCGCCCTCGCCGGCATCCGGCTCGACTGATCGACCAACCTTTTGCACCGCGCCACCCGGACGACCGCATGCCCCAAAAGATCGATCCCACGGCCGGCGTGCCGTTTCTCGATCCGCCGGACCGCAATCCGCGCCGGCCGAGCGTGACGCTGCCCGAACGATCCTGCGACAGCCACGCGCATGTCTTCGGGCCGGCAAGCCGCTATCCCTGGTACGGCAAGCGCATCTACACGCCGAGCGAGGCGCTCCTTTCCGACTACGAGCATCTGCTCGACGTGCTCGGCTGCGCACGCGGCGTGTTGGTGCAGCCGAGCCCGTATGGCGCGGACAACTCCCTGCTGCTCGATGCGCTGCGGGCGACAAGGCTCGAGCTGCGCGGCATCGCGGTGATTGGCGACGATGTCGGTCCGGCCGAGCTCGAGCGCATGCACGAGGCCGGAATCCGCGGTGTCCGGCTCAACATCGTCGACACCAGCGAGAACAAGGGGGTGATGCCGCTCGAGCGGATGCGCGCGCTGGCGCAAAAGATCGCGCCGCTCGGCTGGCACATCGAGCTTCTCGCCCACGTGAACGAGTTCCCCGATCTCGACCTGCTGCTCGGCGACTTCCCGGTGGACTTCTGCTTCGGCCATCTCGGCTACGTGCCGACAGCCCTCGGCACGCTCGATCCGGGATTCCAGGCGCTGCTGCGCCTGCTCGCCGACGGCCGCGCCTGGGTGAAGCTGACGGCCCCCTACCGCATCTCGAGCCGCGGCCTCCCGCACGCCGACGTGACGGAGTTCGCGCACGCGCTCGTCGACCACGCGCCGGACCGGGTCGTGTGGGGCACCGACTGGCCGCACGCCAAGGCCGAGTGGCCGATCCCGATGCCGAACGACGGCGACCTCGCCGACCTCGTCGCGGACTGGGTGCCCGATCCGGCGCTGCGCGAGGAGGTGCTGGTCGCCAATCCGGCGAGGCTTTACGGGTTCTGAGACGATCGCGCCGCGATCGCGTTGCCCCCGCCCCCCATTCCTGCCAGCCTCGCGCCCGCATCGGGAACGGGGGACGCACATGACCTGGTCGATCGTCGCGAAGGATGAAGCCAGCGGCCGCTTCGGCATCGCGGTGGCGTCGAAATTCTTCGCCGTCGGCGCCGTGGTGCCGCACATCGCGCCCGGTGTCGGCGCGGTGGCGACGCAGGCGATGGTCAACTCCTTCTTCGGCTCCGAGGGCCTCGGGCTGCTCCGCGAGGGGCTGCCCGCCGCCGAGGTTTTGGCGCGGCTCGTCGCCGGCGATGCCGGCCGCGACCATCGGCAGCTGCATGTCGTCGACGCGGGGGGACGCAGCGCGGCGCATACCGGCGCCTCGTGCGTCGACTGGTGCGACCATCGTGTGGGCGAAGGCTTCTCCGTCGCCGGCAACATGCTGGCCGGGCCACAGGTGGTCGACGCCGCCTTCGAGGCTTACGCGGCCGGCGCCGCAACGCCGTTTCCGCGGCGGCTCGTCCGGGCGCTCAAGGCCGGCGAGGCGGTCGGCGGCGACAAGCGCGGAAAGCAGTCGGCCGGGCTCCTGGTGTTCGGCGGCGAGCTCTGGGCCGACCTCGACATCCGCGTCGACGACCATCCCGAGCCGATCGACGAGCTGATCCGCCTCGAGGCGGTGAGCCGCGAGCGCTACGTGCACTTCCGAAAAGTCGCCCCGCGCCGCGCCGACCGTGTCGGCGACACCGACTGGCAGGTGATCGACGCGAAGATCAACGCCTCGATCCGGGAGGCGGAGGAGGAGGAGCGGAACGCCCGGTCGGGATGACTCGGATCGTCATCCTTCGCGCAAGGCGGAGGATCCGGGCTTTACCATCCGTGTCGGCGGCATGACTTGCGAAGACTTGAGTCCTCCGCCTTCGCGGAGGACGCCGACCGGAGGGGCCTTCGCGGTGGATGACGAGTGGACGTGCGGGATCGTCATTGCGAGCGAAGCGAAGCAATCCAGCTTCTCTTCGAGCGCCGCAAAGCTGGATTGCTTCGTCGCTACCGCTCCTCGCAATGACGGCGCACCCACCTCACCCCAGCCACCGCGAGAATCCCACATCGCGGGCGTGCGCCTTCTCCACCATCGCCCGATAGTACGGCTCGAGCCGCTGCGCGGCGGTGCGCAGCTCGCAGGTGGCCGCGGCGAGCTGCGGCTCCATCGCACGGACCTCGGCCTTCAGCGCCGGCTCGTCGACGGTCGTGACGCACCCATTGCGCACCACGACGCGGCCGTGGACGATCGTGTGGCGGACGGATGAGCCGGTCTCGTTGTAGACGAGCTGACGGCGGAGATCGGCGAGCGGCGTGAAGCCGTCCGCACTTTTGTCGAGCAGCGCGATGTCGGCGGCTGCGCCCGGCTCGATGCGGCCGAGCTTGTGCTCGCGCCGCATCCCTCTCGCGCCGCCGTTCCAGAGGCAATCCAAAATCTCCGGCGCCTTCGGCCAGCGCGCGTCCGAGCGCTCGGCGAGCGTGTGCACGAGGCCGGCGAGCTTGATCGCGCCCCAGAGATTGTGGCTGTCGTCGCTGACCGCCTCGTCGGTGCCGAGGCAGATCGGCACCCCGGCGTCGCGTAGTTTCCGGAACGGCATGACGCCGCTGCCGAGGCGGAGGTTGCAGACCGGGTTGTGGGCCACGGTGGCGCCCGAGCGCGCCAGGATCGCGATGTCCTCGTCGTCGATCCAGATGCCGTGGATCACCTCCATGCGCTCGTCGAGAACGCCGAGATCGCGGATGTAGCGGACCAGCGAGCGGCCGTATTTCTCCTCGCCGAGCACGCGCTGCAGCTTCGTCTCCAGCACGTGGCAGAAGAACGGCAGATCCTTTTGCCGCGCCAGGCCGGCGAGGAACTCCAGATACTCCGGCGTCGCCCGCTGCGGCGCCGAGCAGGAGACGGCGGCCGCGATGCGCCCCTCGCCGGCCCCGTGCCAGGTCTCGATCAGGTGCCGATAGTGCTCGGCCATGCCGGCCGCGGTCTCGCGCGGCGAAAGCTCCATCTCGCGGCGAAAATCTTCCGGCAGCAGCTCCTTCAGGAACGGATATTTCTCGTATTCGACGACGATCGGCTGATCGAGCGCGATGGTCGCCCGCATGCCGACATCGCGGTAGGCGCCGGCGATGGCGTCGATGCTGGAGGTGCTGCACAGCGGCACGAAGAAGGCGTCGTCGAGCACGCTGGTGATGCCGAGCTTCAGCATCTCCACCGCGCCGATCAGGGTGCGCAGCCGGACGACCGCCGGGTTCTCGGCCCCGGCGGCGAGCGGCGGCACCTCGTAGAGCATGAAGATTTCCAGCGGCAGCCCGTCGAGCGTGCCGCGCTGCAGGTTCCCGGACGAGTGCAGGTGGGCGTTGATCAGCCCGGGGATGGCGATGCAGTTTTCGGCCTCGAGAATCTCGGTGTCGCCGTCGGGCGGCATGAGCCCGGATTGGACGGCGACGATGCGCCCGTCGCGGCTGAGAATGTCGGCGCGGACCGGGCGCTCGGCTTCCGCCGAGGCCAAAACTTCGGCGCCGCGGATCAGGAGATGGCGCATGGGGCTCTCCGGTTGGGGCGGACCTGTCGCATCCGGCTATCGGGCGACCTCTCCGTCATTGCGAGGAGCGACGCGACGAAGCAATCCAGCTGTCGGGCCTCGCAAGAGAAGCTGGATTGCTTCGCCGCGCTCGGAAGACGAGGCGCGAAATCTTCCACGCCGCCGCGCCCCCTACCCGTTCGCCAGCAGCTTCCGCCGAAGCTCCAGGCACGCCTCGTAGATCGGAAAATCGTCGGCATACCAGGCGGTGAGGTTCTGCACCGCGAGCGGGCTGAGCGTCCGGTCGAAGCCGTCCGGCGTGCGGTGCGTGCCGATCTCGTCGCGCGGCAGCGCGATCTCCGCCGGCAGGCCGAGCAGGCGCTTGACGTGCTCGAAATCGGCGTCGAGCTCGGGCGTCCAGCAGACCATGCGGATGTCGCCGGCGCGCCCCGCCAGATAGTCCGTCGATCTCAGCCACTTCTTGAGCGAGTGGCGGACATGGCCGATGCCGCCCATCGCGTCCCGCGCCGCATCGCCGAGCGCCGGATCGGAGAGCGCCTCGGCGAGGCTGTTCGGCGACTGGAACAGCGCGAAGGCGCGGCGCTCCTCCTCGCGCTCCCAGTCGCTGCCGACGCGGCGCGGATAGCCTTTTCGCAGCCGCGTGTTGAAGCCGGAAACGAAGCGGTCGATCGGCTCGCGGACCGAGAACACGACGCCGTCTGGCGGGGCGACGTCCATCAGGCTCACCGGATGGCCGACGAGCTTCAGCTGGTGCCGCTCGGCATAGGGCCGCAGCGCCCGGCGGAAGGCGGTGCCACCGGTCTTGCCGATGTGCAGGAAGACGGTCGCCAAGTGTGCTCCGCGCCCCTTCAGGCGACCGCGGACGACGGCGCAGCGGCTTCGATGAGGCGACGGCGCAGCGCAAGGCAGGTCTCGTAGATCGGGAAATCGTCGGCATACCAGGCGCGGACGTTCTCGACAGCCCGCTCGCTGAGCCTGCGGTCGAAGCCGTCCGGGGTGCGGTGCGTGCCGACCTCGTCGGTCGGCAGGACGAGGCTTTCCGGCAGGCCGAGCAGCGCCTTCATGCGCCGGAAATCGGCGTCGAGCTCCTTCGTCCAGCAGATCATCAGGATGTCGGCGGCGCGCTCCTCGACATAGGCCGCCGAGCCGAGCCAGGTCTTCAGGAAGGTGTTGACGTGGTTAATGCCGGCCATCGCCTGCCGGGCATCGGCGGCCCGCTCGGGATCGGAGAGCGCCTCGGCGAGGCTGTTGGCGGTCGGGAAGCGCTCGAAGGCCCAGCGCTCGCTCTCGCGCCACTCGCCGTCGCGCCGCGGAAAGCCCTTTCGCAGGCGCGTGTTGAAGCCCGAGACGAAGCGCTCGACCGGATCGCGAACCGAGAAGACGGCCTTGTCGGGCGCTGCGACGTCGGCGAGCCGGCAGGGATGCCCCTCGAGCCGGATGATTTCCGGATGCTGCTTGGAATAGCGGCGCAGCGTGCGCTTGATGGCGCTGCCGCCGGTCTTTGCGACGTGCAGGAAGACGGTGGTCAACGAGCAGCTCCGTGGCGGACCTCGGTCCGGACGGGTTCGGGCGTTATCACAGGGGGCGCCGCAGGGCCAGCCGTCTGCGCCCGCCGCCCCTATTGCCTCCGATCGGGCCGGACAGGATTTCGGGCATGCGAGGGCATGTCCGCCGGAAGCTGCAGCCAGTGATGCTTGTCTTGGGCCCAGACCGCCTGCTCGGGCATCGGGAAGTCGCGGTCGGCGAAGGAGCCGGCCGCCACCGCGACGAGGCCCGGCAGGCGATCGGCCTCCCACCACAGGTTCGAGCCGCAGTCCGGGCAGAAGTGGAACGTCACGTGAAATCCGCTCGCGGACGGGCGGCGAAAGGCCCTCGTCGGGCCTCCCCTCGGCTCGACGCTCGCCCGCGGATAGAAGGCGGCGACGCCGAACAGCGACCCGGTCCGTCGCTGGCAGTCGGAGCAGTGGCAGAGCGAGATCTTCGACGGCTCGCCGCTACAGTCGAGCGCGACCTTCCCGCAGTGGCAGTTCGCTGTTCGGATCATGGAGACGGGATTCAAATCCCCCGCTGCGAGGCGCGCCAGAGCGCGAGCTGGCGGCGCCACTGCGAGACGTCGGCGCTCTCGCGGAACGGGTCGAAGCCCGGCTGCTCCATCCGCCTCAGATAGGGCTCGACGAGCGCCGCCGGCAGGAAGGCCGGGCCGATCGCCTTCGGCAGCACCGCCTCGTGCGCCGCCGCGAGGTGCCTGCGGGCCAGCGACCGCATCTCGGCGAGCGCATCGGCGAGGGCCGGCGTGTAGCGCCGCGACAGAAGATCGGCCGGGCTCGCGCCGTGACGGGCCAAAAGATCCTTCGGCACGTAGCAGCGGCCCTGCGCGGCGTGCCGCGGCAGCGCCCGCAGAAGGCCGGTCACCGCATAGGCGACCCCGGCATGGCCGGCCGCCTCGGCGCCGCCGAGATCCTTTCCGCGCCCGAGCAGGAGGCTCGCGAGGCGAATGAGGACCGACGACGTCTCCCCGCAATAGCCCTCGAGGTCGCGCACCGTCGGCATCGGGTCGTCGTAGAGGTCGAAGGTGCGGGCATCGAGCAGCGCCATCAAGGGCTCGATCGGCAGCCGGCCGAAGGCGACGGCGCGCATCAGCGCCGCTCCGACCGGGTTGCCCTCGCCCTCGGCGCGGCGCGGTCCGGCCAGGAACTCGCGCCACCATTGCAGCCGCATCTCGCCCGGCGGCGGCGCGCTGACGCGGTCGCGGATCATCGCGATCTCGGCGTTGAAGGCATAGAGCGCGAACAGGTGCGGCCGCACCTCGGCGGGCGCGAACAGGCTGGCGAGAAAGCGGTCGCGGTCGGCCTCGCGCACGAAGGCCTGCAGATCGGCGGCTGCGGAGGGCTCAGTCAACGGCGATCAGCGCGGCGGCGGCTCGCCGGCCCTCGCCGAGAACGATGTTGTAGGTGCGCACCGCGGCGCCGGTCGCCATGGGATCGGCGGAGATGCGGCGCGCGCGCAGCGCCCAGCGGACCTGTTCGGGCAGCGGCACGAGCGTCCTGCCGGTGCCGACGAGCAGGAACTCGATCTCGTCGGCCTCGGCCAGCACCTTCGTGAACGAGGCCTCGTCGAGCGGCTGCGCGGGCTCCCAGGCCCAGATGCCGCTCGGCAGGCACAGGATCGAGCCGCGATGCGACATGTCGGCGAAGCGGAAGCCGCCGCCGCCATAGGCATCGATGGCGGCGCGGCCGGGATAGTGCGCGTCCGCGCGGGGAGCGCTCACCGCCGCGCCGGCGCCGCCTCCGGGACGTTCGCATAGGCGCCCTGGCGGAGGCCGAGGTAGATGAGGCACGGCGAGGAGACGAAGATCGCCGAATAGGTGCAGATCATGACGCCGTAGAGCATCACCTCGGCGAAGCCGCGGATCGCCTCGCCGCCGAACAGCACGAGCGCGAGCAGCGACAGGATGGTGGTCGTCGCCGTCATCACCGTGCGCGACATGGTGGCGTTGATCGACAGGTCGAGCAGCTCGATGTCCGGCATCGTCTTGTAGCGCCGCAGGAGCTCGCGCGTGCGGTCGAACACGACGACGGTCTCGTTCAGAGAATAGCCGACGATCGTCAGGATCGCGGCGATCGAGGTCATGTTGAACTCGTTCCGCGTGATGATGAAGAACCCGACCGTCAGCACCACGTCGTGCATCGTGCCGATGATCGCGCCCACGGCGAGGTTCGGCTCGAACCGGAACCACAGGTAGAACAGGACGGCGATCACCGACAGCACGACGCCGACGGTGCCGGACTGCACGAGCTCACTCGAGACACGCGGGCCGACCGTCTCGACCCGCCGGAACTCGTATTGCGACTGGAACGTATCGCGCGCCTTCTGCACGACGGCGCCCTGCGCCGCCTCGCCGCCGGCCTGGATCGGAAAGCGCACCGACAGCTCGCCGGCCGAGCCGAACTCCTGCACCTCGACCTCGCCGAAGCCGAAGGCGTTCGCCGTCTGCCGCACCGCGCCGATGTCGGCCCTGCCGTCGAGCGCCCGCATCTCGACGAGCGTGCCGCCGCGGAAGTCGATGCCGAAGTTCAGGCCCTCGGTGACGAACAGGCCGACGATGAGGAGCGAGAGCACCGCCGAGAACGGCAGGCTCACGCGCCGCCAGCGCATGAACTTGAACTCGGTCTTCTCGGGCCAAAGCCGCAGCAGCCGCAAAGCTCTGTCCTCTCCTAGAACGGCAGCGTCTTCGGACGCTGCCAGCGATACCAGATGGCGATCATCATGCGCGTCAGGGTGACGGCGGTGATGACGGTCGTCATGATCCCGAGCAGGAAGACGACGGCAAAGCCGCGCACCGGCCCCGAGCCCATGAAGAACAGGATGAGGGCGGCGATCGCCATCGTCGAGTTGGAGTCGACGATCGTCGCGAAGGCGCGGTCGAAGCCGGCCTGGATGGCCGTCACGAGATTGCGGCCGCCGTGGAACTCCTCACGGATGCGCTCGTAGATCAGCACGTTCGAGTCCACGGCGGTGCCGATGGTCAGCACGATGCCGGCGATGCCCGGCAGCGTCAGCGTCGCGCCGAGCGCCGACATCAGGCCGAAGATCAAGACGACGTGGGTAATAAGGGCGAGGTTGGCGATGAAGCCGAACACGCCGTAGGTCGCGAACATGAAGAGGATGACGAACACCGCCGCGACGATGGTGGCGATCGTGCCGGCCCGGATCGAGTCGGCGCCGAGGCCGGGGCCGACGGTGCGCTCCTCGACGACGGTCAGCGGCGCCGGCAGCGCGCCGGCGCGCAACAGGATGGCGAGATCGTTCGCCGACTGGACCGTGAAGCTGCCGGAGATCTGGCCCGAGCCGCCGGTGATCGGCTCGCGGATGACCGGCGCCGAGATCACCTTGTTGTCGAGCACGATGGCGAACGGGCGGCCGACATTCTCCTGCGTGACGACGCCGAACCGGCGGGCGCCGTTGGTATTGAAGCGGAAGTTCACCACCGGCTCGCGCGTCTGCTGGTCGAAGCCCGGCTGCGCGTCGGTGAGATCCTCGCCCGAGACCATGATCCGCCGCTCGACGAGGACGTTGCCGCCACCCGGCTCCGAGCTCGGCAGGAGCTCCGAATCCGGGGGCGGCCGCGTCGCCGCGGCCTGCTCGGGCGAGATCGACTGGTCGACGAGCCGGAAGGTCAGCTTCGCCGTCTGGCCGAGCAGATCCTTGAGCCGGCTCGGGTCCTGCAGGCCGGGCACCTGCACGAGGATGCGGTCGGCGCCCTGGCGCTGGATATTCGGCTCGGTCGTGCCGAGCTCGTCGACTCTGCGGCGGACGATCTCGATCGACTGGTCGACGGCGGCGCGGATGCGCTGATCGAGGCCCGCATTGGTGACGCTGACGGTGATCAGCCCGCCACCCGCGTCGACGATGTCGATGTCCCCCGAGGTGGCGGTCTGCATTCCGCCCGGCATGGTCAGCAGCGAGCCGCCGGCGACCGCCTGCGACAGCTCGCGTATCTTGGTCAGCGCCGCCTGCGTGTCGGCCGGGTCGCGCAGGCGGACCTGGGCGCCGCGCGGGGTGGCGACGAGGCCGGTATAACCGATGCGGGCCTCGCGCAGCGCGCGGCGGATGTCGTCGCGCAGCGTCTCGGCACGCTCTTTCAGGATCGCGTCGCGGTCGACCTCCAGCAGCATCTGCGAGCCGCCCTGCAGGTCGAGCCCGAGGACGATGCGGCCGTGCGGCAGCCAGCTCGGCAGCCCGGCGAGCGTCGACGGGGGGAAGAGGTTCGGCAGCGCGAGCAGGATGCCGATCAGCGTCACCGCGAGGGTGAGCGCCGTCTTGAGGGGCGTATAGTGCAGCATGCTCGGGGAGCTCCGACTCGGCCTTAAGCCGCGTCCTCCTTGACGGGCTCGCCCTTCGCCCGGACATCGGTGATCATGCCGCGTGCCACCCGCACCCGCACGCCCTCGGCGATCTCGACCTGGATGTCGGTCTCCTCGGTCACCTTGGTGATGCGGCCGATGATGCCGCCGGCGGTCACCACCGTGTCGCCGCGGCGCAGGTTCTTGATCATGTCCTGATGGGCGCGGACGCGCTTCTGCTGCGGCCGCAGGATCAGGAAGTACATGATGACGAAGATGAGAACGAAGGGCAGGAGAGAGATCAGGAAATCGCCGCCACCCGCGGCGGGAGCCGCCTGAGCGTAAGCGGGGGTGATCAGCATCAATGGGGCTCCGGTCGGCGGTTCTGTCGCGCGCCCTTCGCGCGGACGGGATCGGCGAGAGGCGCAACTATCACGACCGCGAGCGGCAAATCAAACCGCTCCGGCCTCCGACAGCCGTCCGGCATGCGTGGACAGTCCCCGTTCACGCCGTTATGACGCGCGGGCTCCCTCCCTGAAGCCGCATGTGACCGCCTTGCACCCGCTTCCGCCCGACGACGAGGACGTTCGCCGCGCCCTCCTGCGCATCGCCGACAGCCTCGAGCGGCTTTTGCCCGGCGCCGCCCGCTCCCCGGACTTCGAGGCCGCCGACGCCTTCGTCTGGAACCCGAGGGCCGGCTTCGTGCCCGTGCCGGAGGTGAACCGCGTCGACATCACGCTCCTGAAGGGTATCGATCTCGTCCGCGACCAGCTCGTCGAGAACACCTTGCGCTTCGCCCGCGGCCTGCCGGCCAACAACGCGCTCCTCTGGGGCGCGCGCGGCATGGGCAAGAGCTCGCTCGTCAAGGCCGCGCACGCCTCGGTGAATGCCGGCGCCGCGCCGGAGAAGCGGCTGAAGCTCGTCGAGATCCACCGCGAGGACATCGAGGCGCTGCCGGAGCTGATGAGCGCGATGCGCGCCTCGCCGCACCGCTTCCTCGTCTTCTGCGACGACCTGTCCTTCGACCTCGCCGACACCTCCTACAAGTCGCTGAAGGCGGTGCTCGAGGGCGGCATCGAGGGCCGGCCGCGCAACGTGCTGTTCTATGCGACGTCGAACCGGCGCCACCTTCTGCCGCGCGAGATGATCGAGAACGAGCGCTCGACCGCCATCAATCCCGGCGAGGCGGTGGAGGAGAAGGTCTCGCTGTCGGACCGCTTCGGCCTCTGGCTCGGCTTCCACCGCTGCAGCCAGGACGAGTATCTCGCCATGGTCGACGCCTATGCGGCCCATTTCGGCCTCGAGGTGCCGCCCGAAAAGCTCAAGGCGGCGGCGCTCGAATGGGCGACCACGCGCGGCGCGAGATCCGGCCGCGTCGCCTGGCAGTTCATCCAGGATCTGGCGGGGCGGACGGGCGTCGCGATTTAGACGCGCTTTTTTTCTTCTCCCATGGGGAGAAGGTGGCCGCGAAGCGGCCGGATGAGGGGTTTCGGCGCGTGTTCTGAGCTCCGTAACCCCTCACCCGCCCGCTCCGCGGGCACCCTCTCCCTGTGGGAGAGGGAAGAGGAGGGTGTACCAAAATCGGGGCTTGCGCGCCCCCGCGCCCGCGACCAGACTGACCCTTCGACCCGGAGCGAACGCCCGGCGGAGAGGCGGACCCGGGTCCCTCTAAGGGAGGAACTCGGCATGGAGGGCAGAAGAGAACAGGGTCCGCGGTGCATCGCGCTCGTGGGACCCTTCGCCAGCGGCAAGACGACCCTGCTCGAGGCCATCCTCGCCCACGCCGGCGCCATCGGCCGGGTCGGCACGGTCGATGCCGGCACCACGGTCGGCGATGCGAGCGAGGAGGCCCGCGCGCACCGCATGAGCGTCGAGGCGAACGTCGCCACCCTCGATTTCATGGGCGACGCCTACACGTTCATCGACTGCCCGGGCTCGATCGAGTTCCTGCAGGACATGCGCGGCGTGCTGCCGGCGGTCGACGCCGCCATCGTCGTCTGCGAGGCGGACGAGCGCAAGCTGCCGATGCTGCAGCTCATCATGCGCGACCTCGAGCAGCTCGGCGTTCCGCGCTTTCTGTTCCTCAACAAGGTCGACAAGGCCGAGACCAACATCCGCGACGCGCTGGAGCTGCTGCAGCCGGCCTCCTCCAAGCCGCTCGTCATGCGCCAGATACCGATCTGGAACGACGGCGTCGCCACCGGCTTCATCGACCTCGCGCTCGAGCGCGCCTTCGTCTACCGCGAGCACGCGCCCTCCAACGTCGTCGAGCTGCCCTCGGCCGAGCTCCAGCGCGAGAAAGAGGCGCGCTACCAGATGCTGGAGCGGCTCGCCGATTACGACGACGTGCTGATGGAGCAGCTGCTCGAGGACATCGAGCCGCCGCGCGACAGAATCTTCGACGATCTCGCCCGCGAGCTGCGCGACGGCCGCCTCGTGCCGATGCTGCTCGGCTCGGCGCTGCGCGGCAACGGCGTGCTGCGGCTGATGAAGGCGCTCCGGCACGAGGCGCCGGGCCTGTCGGCGACGGCCGAGCGGCTCGGCGTCGAGCCCGAGGGCGAGCCGCTGGCGCAGGTCCTGAAGACCATGCACACCGCGCATGCCGGCAAGACGAGCCTCGTCCGCGTGCTGCGCAAGGAGTTCGCCGACGGCGCCCAGGTCACCGGCAGCGGCGGCGGCTCCGAGCGCATCGTCGGCATCTCGCGGCCGACCGGCGGCTCGAGCCAGAAGCTCGACCGCGCCGTGGCCGGCGACACGGTGTTCTTCGGTCGCCTCGACGGCATCCGCACCGGCGAGACGATCGCCGCCGGCAAGAAGGCGCCCGAAGCGCTCGCCGACATTTCCGCGCCCGAGCCGGTGCTGGCCTTCGCGCTGCGCGCCGCCGAGCGCAAGGACGAGGTGAAGGTCGCCGGCGCCATCCAGCGGCTGATCGACGAGGACCCGGCGCTCTTCTTCATCCAGCTGCCCGAGACGGGCGAGATGATTCTCAAGGGCCAGGGGGAGATGCACCTGCGCGTCGCCGTCGAGCGGCTGGCCGGCAAGTTCGGCGTCCGGCTCGACAGCCACCGGCCCCGCGTCGGCTACCGCGAGACCATCAAGAAGGCCGTCACCGTCCGCGGCCGGCACAAGAAGCAGACCGGCGGCCACGGCCAGTTCGGCGACATCGTCGTCGACATCAAGCCGCTGCCGCGCGGCTCGGGCTTCGTCTTCGACGAGACGATCACCGGCGGCGTCGTGCCGCGGCAATACATCCCGAGCGTCGAGAAAGGGGTGCGCGATTTCCTCAAGGAGGGACCGCTCGGCTTCCCGGTGGTCGACGTCGGCGTGACGCTGACCGACGGCTCCTACCACGCCGTCGACAGCTCCGACATGGCCTTCCAGCAGGCCGGCCGGATCGCCATGAGCGAGGGCATGCCGCAATGCGCACCGGTGCTGCTGGAGCCGATCTTCGCGGTCGAGATCGCCGTGCCGGCGGAAGCGACGGCGCGCGTCAACGCCATCGTCTCGGCGCGCCGCGGACAGCTGCTCGGCTTCGGCGCGCGCCCCGGCTGGAACGGCTGGGATCTGGTACGGACCCTGATGCCGGAAGCGGAGATCGGCGACCTGATCGTCGAAATCCGCTCGGCGACGCAAGGCGTCGGCAGCTTCACGCAGAAGTTCGACCACCTCGCCGAGGTGACGGGCAAGCTCGCCGACCAAGTCGTCGCCTCGCGGCAGGCGGCGGAATAGGGGGGCGCTCCTTCCGGAGGCGCCGGCCCTCTGCCGCGGACACGTCCGCCCCCACCCTCGTCACCCTGCGCTTTCGCGCAGGATGACGACGGTGCGTCGCGCAGGATGACGACGGCGCGTCGGCGCAGGATGACGACGGTGAGTTACAGCGCCGCCGGTACCTTCAGCGTCTCCCGAAAGAACCCCACCACCTCCGCGTTGAACGAGCGCTGGAACGCCGCGCGATCGAAGCCGGGCGCGTCGATGCAGACCATCGCCCAGACCTTCGGCTCCGCCGCCTGGAACCTCGGATCGCTGCACGGCGGGAGGAAGAAGACGAAGTGCCCGGCGCCCGCCACCTCGCGGTAGTCGGGCGTCATCGGCAGACCTTCGCGCACCGGGCGCGTGTTGGTTGCGCCGGGCACATGTGGATCCGCGGCCGCCGCCCAGAGCTGCACCGGCGCTGACACATTCCCGAGCCCTTCCCGGTCGAAGGCGAAGCCGAAACCGACCGCCGCGAGCACGGCGGAGCGGATGCGCGGCTCGTGCATCCATGCGGTCGGGCCACCGGACGTGGTCTGTCCCAAGGCTTCGACGATCCCGAGCGTGCAGGCCACCTCGGTCGGCTGGCGCCGGCAGTGCTCGGCGGCGAGGCGGAGATTCGGCACGCCGCCGATGGCGACGAGCCCCGTGTAGGCGCCGGCGGAGAAGCCGAAGAAGCCGATCTTTTTCGGATCGAGCCGCGCCCGGCCGGGCCATTGACCGAGCACCCAGTCGAGCACCCGCGCGACATGCCGCGGCCGGTCGACCATCCAGCGCGCCGCCGGATAGCTCTCGTCCTCGTAATTATTGCCGGTGTGGGTCGGCGCGACGACGACGAAGCCGGCCTCGGCGAGCGCGAGCGCGGTGCCGGCATGGCCGCCGAGCCAGCCGCCATAGCCGTGCGAGATCACCACCAGCGGCAGGCCCTCGCCGGCGACCGGCGCGTCGAGCGCCAGCGCCTGCCGGAACGGCGTGTTCGGCTCGGCCGGGGCGGGCGCGGCGGTCGGGTACCAGATGCCGACCTCGAGCGGCCGGTCGTCCGGATCGGGAACGGTCGCGAACCGGAAGCCGGCGGCGCCCGCGAGAGTGGGGCAGAGCGCCAGGGCGCCGGCGAGAAGGACGGGTAGAAACCGCATCGAAGCCACCTGTGAGGTCGAAGGACGCGGCCGGCTTGGCCCAGCGCCGCACGACGCGCGACCTCTATCGCGATCCTGGTCGTCCTCGATCGCGATCTCGGCCATGCTGGTGGCGACCCGCGCCCGCGACCCCGCCGATGCTCTTCGTCCCGATCCCGTTCGTCGTCGCCCTGCTGCTGGCGATCCTGCTCGCCCGCATGCTCGTCCGCGCGGACGGCCCGCCGGCGAATCGCTTCTTCGCGGCCTCGCTCGGCCTCTACGTGGCGCTCTCGATCCTGATCGGGCTGCGCTGGGGCTACGGCGTCCGCACCTTGCTGCCGCTGCAGTCGCTGCTCGCCGCAGCCCTGCCGCCGCTGGCCTTTCTCGGCTTCCGCTCCGTCGCCACGGAGGAGCCGCCGTCGCAGCCCTGGCTACATGCCATCCCAATTCTGCTGGTGCTCGCGCTGATGCTGCTCGAGCCGGACTTCATCGACATCGCGCTCGTCGCCACCTTCTTCGCCTATGGCGTGGCGCTTCTGCGCCTCGGCCTGCGCGGACCGGACGCGCTGCGCCTCGCCCCGCTCGAGGAGGCGACGACCATCCACCGCGCGCTGCTCGCCACGGCGGTCGCGCTGTTCGTGTCGGCCGGTCTCGACACGCTGATCGCCACCGACATGCGGCTCGGCGACGGCAGCCGCGGCGCGATCGCGGTCGGCCTCGCGAACCTTCCCGTCCTCCTCCTGCTCGGCGCCGCCATGGCGCTCGCCGGGCGCAGCGCGCCACCGACAGTGCCGGCGGAAACCGAAGCCGAGCCCGCCGTGACCGAATCCTCCGCGGAGGAGGATCGCGAGACGCTCGCCCACGTCGACGCCCTGCTGCGCGCGGGCCTGACCCGAGACCCGGACCTCAATCTCGGCCGCCTCGCCCGGCGGATCGGCCTGCCGGCGCGGCGCATCTCGGGCGCGATAAACCGGATCGAGGGCCGCAACGTCTCGCAATACGTCAATGACCGCCGCATCGCCGAGGCGGTCGAGCTGCTGCGCACGACCGACCGGCCGGTGACCGCGATCCTGTTCGAGGTCGGCTTCAGCACGAAATCGAACTTCAACCGCGAGTTCCGCCGCGTCATGGGAACGAGCCCGTTGGCGTGGCGGACCGGAGAAGGCGGGAAGGGCTCCGGAGAATAGGGTGTTGCACCCGGCCGGAAGATGGGTCCTGCGGTCGAGCCGCAGGACGACGAGCGGATGGGCCGGGCCACGCCGAGCGGACGGGCTGCGCCGATGGACGACCGGCGCATCCGACCTGCCGTTTGCTCGACTCGGGGGCGGCATGCGAAACCTCGCCCAAGGCCTGCCCCGCACCGCCCCGCCGGGTGCCCCGAATAACCCGCCGTGACCGCCACCCTCGAGACGCTGAAAACCTTTGCCATCGCCGCGGTCGGCGGCGGCCTGTTCACGCTCGCCGGCGTGCCGCTCTCCTGGATGCTCGGCGCGCTCGCCTTCACCATGGTCGCCTCGCAGCTCATTGCCGGCGTCCGGGTGCCGAAATTCTTCCGCGAGGGCCTGCAGCCGGTCCTCGGCGTCGCGCTCGGCAGCTACTTCACGCCGGCCCTGTTCGGCCAGCTCGCGACCTGGCCGCTGGTGCTCGCTTTCGTCGCCGCCTACGTCCTCGTCGCCGGCCTGTTCGGCTACGCCTATTTCCGCCGGGCGGCGAAACGGGACCGGCTCACCGCCTTCTTCTCGGCACTGCCGGGAGGCCTCAGCGACCTCACGCTCGTCGGCGCCTCGATGGGGGCCGACATCGTCTTCCTCGGCCTCGTGCACGCGGTGCGGGTGCTGACCGTCGTCATCTCGCTGCCCTTCATCATCTCGCTGATGACCGGCCCGCTGACGCGGCCGGAGCCGCATGCGCCGCCGCCCCTCGATCCGAAGGATCTCGCCATCCTCGTCGCCTGCGGCGTCGTCGGCTACTTCGCCGGCCGCTGGACGCGGATTCCGGCCGGCGGGTTCCTCGGTCCGCTCTCGGTCAGCGCGGCCGTGCACCTGATGGGGCTCACGTCGAGCTCGCCGCCCGGCCCGCTGATCAGCGCGGTGCAGGTGGTGCTCGGTGCCTATATCGGCGTGCGCTTCGTCGATCTGGAATGGCGGCACTTCCGCACCGCGCTCGGGCACGGCTTCGTCTGGAGCATCGGCCTCGTCAGCATCGCTGCAGCGAGCGCGGCCCTCTGCGCCTGGGCGACCGGATTCGGGCTGCCGCAGCTGTTGCTCGCCTTCGCTCCCGGCGGCGTCGCCGAGATGGGTCTGCTGACGCTCGCGCTCGGTATCGATGTGGCGCTCGTCACCACCTGCCACATCGCCCGCATCCTGATGGTCTACACCGTCGTGCCGCTGATGGCGCGCTATGCCCGGCGCGGCGCGCCGCCCGTGAAGGACACCGGCTTCACCGACGATTGACGCGGGCAGCCTGGAAGGCGGCGCAACCTTTCATGGATCGGCAAGATTTTCGGCTACACTGCGCCGGATGGGTAGTCCGTCCGGGGTTTCACGCGCCGGCTCGGAAGCGGGCGGCGAAGAGCGTGCCACCGGGGCGGCCGAGGCCCGCCCCGGGACGGAGTCTGTCGGCCGTGCCGACCAGGCCCTTGCCGCTGCTGCGGTCTCCGCCCTGCCCTGCGCGGTCGCCGTGCTGATGCCGGACGGCAGCCTCGCCTACGCGAACGATGCCTATCGGCGGCTCCTGCGCCGGCTGCCGGATGTCGGCGAGTTCCACCGTGCCGTTCTGCGTGCCTGCCGCAGCCGTCCAGAAACCGAGATCCCGCTGCCCCTGACCGGCATCCCCCTCGTGGCGCATGTCGCCGCGGTCAGCGACGGCCTCGCCGTCCTCATCGAGTCGCAGCGTTCCGAAGCGACACCCGGGCTCGACGAATTGACCGGGCTCGCCGACAGGGCCGGGCTGGTCGCCGCTCTCGACAAGGCGCTCGCGACGGGTGTGGCGGTCGGGCTCCTGCACATCGATCTCGAGCGCTTCGGCATGGTCAAGAACACGCTCGGCCTCGCCGTCGCCGACGCGCTACTCGAGGTCGTCGCCGATCGCCTGCGGCGGGCGCTCGCCGATGTCGGCCTCGCGGCACGGCTGGGCGGCGACGAGTTTGCGGTGCTCCTCACCGGCGGTGACCGCCTCGACGACAGGGCCCTGGAGCTCGCCGTCCGCCTTCGCGGGCTGCTCGCCCGCACCTACATCGTCGAGGGGAACGTCATCGACATCGATTCGAGCATCGGCATCGCCTGCGGACCGCGGGACGGCGCCGCCGCCATCCGGCTTCTCCAGAGCGCCGACATTGCGCTGCGGCAGGCCGAGCAGGCCGGCGGCGTCCGCGCCTACGAGCCGGCGATGGAGGCGGAGACGCAGGCGAGACGGAGCCTCGAGCTCGACCTGCGCCGCGCGCTGGCGAGGCGGGAGTTCGCCCTCGTCTACCAGCCACAGCTCAACCTCGCCGAGCGCCGCGTGGTCGGCTTCGAGGCGCTTCTGCGCTGGCATCACCCCGAGCGCGGCTCGGTATCGCCGGCCGACTTCATCCCGCTCGCGGAGGAGACCGGCCTCATCGTCCCGATCGGCGAGTGGGTGCTGCGAACCGCGTGCCGCGTCGCCGCGACGTGGCCGGTCGACACCTTCGTGGCCGTCAACGTCTCTGCCGCCCAGTTCGGCGCCGGGCTCGCCGCGACGGTGCTGTCGGCGCTCGCCGAGACGCGGCTCGATCCCCGGCGCCTCGAGCTCGAGATCACCGAGAGCGTCCTGCTCGGAGACGAGGCGGCCATCCTTGCCGTCCTGCACAGCCTGAAGGAGCTCGGCGTGCGGATCTCGATGGACGACTTCGGCACCGGCTTCTCCTCGCTGACCTATCTGCAGAGCTTCCCGTTCGACAAGATCAAGGTCGACCGGTCCTTCATCATCGGGCGTTCGACCGGCGGCGGCGGGGCACTGGTCCGGGCGGTCGCCGCCATGGGCCGCAGCATGGGTGTGCCGATCGTCGCCGAAGGCGTCGAGACGGCCGAGCAGCTCGCCTTCGTCGAAGCCGACGGCTGCACCGATGCCCAGGGTTTCTTCGTCGGCCGGCCGGCGCCTGCGGCCGAGCTCGGGTGCTTCTTCGCGGACGAGACGCGCGGGGACCGATGAGCGAGCCGCTCTACCGGCTGGTCTATTGCAGCCGGAACCGCCTCGGTCGCGAGGCGGATGCGGCCGACGAGATCGAGGCGATCCTCGTCGCCTCGCAGCGCAACAACCGCCGCGACGGCATCACCGGCGCACTGATCTTCAACAGCGGCATCTTCGCCCAGGTCCTGGAGGGACCGCGCCGAGCCCTCGAGGGAACCTTCGAGCGCATCCAGTGCGACGAGCGGCACGGCGACGTCGCGGTGCTCGCCTACGAGCCGGTGAAGCGGCGCTGCTTCCCCAACTGGTCGATGGGCCTCGTCGGCCGATGGGCGCGCGAGCGCGACCTGTTCGACGGCCTCGGCGCCGGGAGCGACTTCCTGGCCGAGCGGCTGCGCGGCGAACGCATCCTCGCGCTCATGCTCGATCTCGCGCTCGAGGACGGGGAAGAGACCGACGGCCCGGCCGCTTGAACCTTCAGCGCCAGGGCAGCGCGCCCTCGGGCAGGCGGCGGCCGAGCCGGTCGAGCAGCAGCATGACGACCGCGACGACGGCGGTGGCGGCGATCGCCAGCGCCGAGGCGGCCGAGGCGAGGCCCGCCTCCTCGAGGCCGAACAGCACCACCCCGAGCGTCTCGGTGCCGCGCGACCAGAGCAGCGCCGAAACGGTGAGCTCGTTGAAGGCGATCAGGAAGACGAGCAGCGCACCCGCCGTCATCGCCGGCGCCACCGCGGGCGCGATGATGTAGCGGATGCGCGCCAAAGTGCCGGCGCCGCAGAGCGAGGCGGCCTCCTCGACCGACGGATCGAGCTGCGCCAGCGAGGCCGCGACCGGCTTAATCGCGAGCGGCAGGAAGCGGGCGAGATAGGCGAAGACGATGATCGCCGCCGTGCCGTAGAGGCTGATGCCGACCAGCGGCAGCGGCTTGAGGAAGAGCAGGATCGCCGCCACCGCCAGCACGACCCCCGGCAGCGCATAGGGAATCTCGAACAGGCCCTCGATCAGCGGCCGCTGCCGCGGCAGATGGCGCAGGGTGGCGTAAGCGATCGGCACGGCCATCACGGCTCCGCCGACCGCCGCCGCGACCGAGAACAGGAACGAGTTGACGAAGGCGCGCGCGGCAGCGTCCTGGCGCAGCAGCACCTCGGCGAAATTGTCGAGCGTCACCGTCGCCAACGACAGCGCGACGCCGTAGGTCGGCACCAGCGACGCGGCGAGCAGGGAGGCGAGCGGCACCACGAGCGCGATGCCGATCAGGCCGGCGAGCGCGGCCCCGATCGGCAGCGC
>JAEZCD010000361.1 GCA_023430145.1 Pseudomonadota bacterium | reverse complement strand
CTCCACCGCCGCCGCCTCCGCCGGCGCCACCGCCGCCACCACCGCTGCCGCCACCGCTGCCGCCATTACCACCACGATCGCCACCGCGGTCGCCGCCGCCGCCGCGCTCACGGGCGAGCTCGAAGGTCGGGCGCGGGCCGACCGAGGGCGGCAGCTCCTCGACGATCTGGGGGGGACGCGGCCGAACGATGCGGCGCGAGACGGTCCGCGAGGGCGGCGCCTTGCGCTGGACGGCCCGGTTCACTTGGCGGCTCTTCGCCGCCCGGGCGGCCCGCGAGGATCGGCTCGTCGCCTGCTTGGCCCTCTGAGGTGCCTGCTTGGCCGCCTGCGGCGGCGGATCCGGCTTGATGGTCGGGATCGGCGTGGCCTCGGCCGCCTCGGCGCCGATCTCCGGCACCGCGGGCGGTTCGACTGTGACCGGCCGTGCCGCCACCGCCGGCGCGACGGGGGCGGCCTCCGGCTCGCCGCGCAGCGAGCGCAGCTTGGAAGCGGCCTGCCCGGCGAAGAAGCCGGTCGGGAAGCGGTCGATATAGCTCTGCAGGACGACCGGATCGGTACTGTCCTTGGCGCCTTCCCAATAGACGAGCTCGAGATCGCTCGGCCCGCCAGCCGCCGGCGCCGCCGCGGCGGCCTGCGCGGTGCGCAGCACCAGCCGTCCGTCGAGCGTTGAGACGTGCGAGGGGACCTGCGCGCCACCCGAGGCGTCCGAGACGCCGGAGCGCACCTCGGCCAGCAGCGCTTCCACCTCGAGGCCGGGCTTCTCCAGCGCGCGCAGGAGCGCGCCCGCGAACAGGCTGTTGCGGCCGGAGGACTCCATCACGGTGCCGCCCGCGGCCGTGGAGAAGGCGAGCACCGTGCCGCGCGGCGCTACGACGTCGGCGGTGCCGTCGAGCGCCGCCGGCGGGCCGGAGACCGAGCGTGTCGCCACCCGCTGGAAAGGATCGCCGCGACCGGCGTCGACCAGCACCAGTTTCGTGCGCGCGGCGCTGTCGAGCAGCTTCAGCACGCTCATCAGATCGATGCTCTCGAGACGCGCCTCGGTGGGCGACTTCAGCCGCGCATCGACGGGCACGAGCAGGTTGTCGTTGCCGAGGCGCAGCCCGTGCCCCTCGTAGAAGACGAGCGCGACGTCGGCGCCGGGGAGCTTGGCGCCGAACTGGCGCAACAGAAGCAGCATGCCACCGGCATCCAGGTCGGCGCCCGAGACGACGTCGAAGTCGAGGCGCTTCAGCGCCGCGGCGACATCGGCGGCGTCGGCCCCCGCCGTTCGCAGGCTGGGCAGCGCCTGATAGGCCCCATTGCCGATGACGAGGGCGACACGGCGCTCGGCGGCAGCCGGACCGGCGACCGCCACGAAAAAGCCGAGGCACGCGGCCATAAAGCCGAGCTTACGTCGCATGGCACTATCCTCCAGGCTCAGTCCACCCTTATAGTCCGCCGTCGAGCAAAGTCCACGCAGTCGCCTGAACGGCTTTTGAACGGTCCTGCCGGCCTTCGTTCATGTCGACGTGGCTAGGCGATGCTACCATTCTTCTTCCGCAACGAGCCGCGGCGAGAGCATGCAGGCACCTTCGACAGCAATCGACCGGTGGCGCCGTGGCCGCCTGCGGACCGGGGTGGCGGGCCTTCTTGCGCTCGTCGCCGCACTCGCCTGCACGGCTCTTCCGGCGGCGGCCGCCAAGCGCGTCGCGCTCGTCATTGGCAATGGCGAGTACCGTTTCGCGCCGCAGCTGCCGAACCCTTCGAGCGACGCCGCCGCCGTCGCCGCACGGCTGCGCGGCGCCGGCTTCGAGGTGATGATCGGCCGCGATCTCACCCGCCGCGACACCGAGGAGGAGCTGAAGCGCTTCCTGCGGGCGCTCGACGGCGCCGAGACGGCGCTCTTCTACTATTCCGGTCACGCGGTGCAGGTCGCCGGCCGTAACATTCTCGTGCCCGTCGACGCCAACCTCGCCTCCGAAAGCGATCTCGAGCTCGCCGGCGTCGACCTCGACACGGTGCTGGAGCTGATGCGCGCGGCCGCGCCGACGCAGCTCGCCTTCCTCGATGCCTGCCGCGACAATCCCTTCGCCAACCGCAGCTTCTCGGTCGGTGCGACGCGCACGGCAGCGTCGGCGACGCGTGGCCTCGCGCGCCCGAGCCAGGGCCTCGGCACGCTGATCTCGTTCTCGACCGAGCCCGGCGCGGTCGCCTTTGACGGCACCGGTGCGCTGAGCCCGTTCACCTCCTCATTCGTCCGCTGGATGCAGGAGCCCGGGCTCGAGATCCGGCAGCTCCTCACCCGCGTTCGCAACGAGGTCGCCGCCAGCACCGGCGGCAAGCAGGTCCCGTGGGAGAATTCCGCCCTCGCGAAGGACTTCTTCTTCGTCGAGCCGAAGGGCCCGCCGGAGATGCCGCAGCTGCAGCAGGTGAAGCTGCCGGCGGGGACGAAGACGGCGATGCCGCTCGGCCTGTTCCCGCCGCGGCAGCCGGCCGGCGGCGCCGTGCGGCTCGTCTTCGACACGCTGCCGACGCGCGGCGAGCTTTTGCTGCGCGACCGGCCGATCCTGCCCGGCCAGCGGATCGACGGCGAGCTGGCGGGCGGGCTCGCCTACATGCCGAAGGACGGCGAGCCGGGTACCGTCGAGCTGATCCCCGTACGGGCGATCGACGAGTTCGGCGGCGAGGCGCGCGGCATCATCGCCGTCGCGCTCGAGGCCGGCGCC